>NZ_BPLI01000033.1:0-47495 GCF_019656175.1 Bacillus sp. BML-BC051 | reverse complement strand
AAGTTTTGTAATAGAGCTTGAAAAGACAGTTTCTGTAGATTCTAGATGAGGTGGAGCTGAAGGTTGCATAATGTATAAGAATATTGAGTTATAGAAAAATATATTATTTTATTTAATGTTATAATTCATTTTCTTATTTCTAATTTTATCCCGCTTTAATGGGCAGTAAGACCCCCACCTCAAAATTCAGCGAAAGCAAAGAAGTTAGGTGGGGGATCAACTGCCCATAAAAGTCCGATTGGTTCAACTAATAATCAGTGGGGGATGAAGAAAACCCCCACTGATTAAAGTTTCACTTTATTGTACGAGATGTAGCGAAGGTAAACTATCGAATTACATTACACATAGCTTACAAACATGTAAGTCTTCTGTAATGTAATTCGATGGTTAAAAGATAGTGAATTTCATATAGTGTAATTAGAAAGTTTCACTGTATTACTTTCTGTTTGTAATATGAATGAAGAATGAAAAACCAACTACCTTTTAATAGCCCTCATCTACATACAGATGAGGCTCTTTTTATAAACCTTACAACATTGTAAGGTTTACGTAAGTTAATTCGATAGTAAGTTTGTCATATTTTTTGCATAATAGATAAAAATAGATAAAAATAATTAGGGATATAGTAAGAAGGGAGAAAACTGGGATGCGTAAAGAAGAAGTAGTGAAGTTTCCAATTAAAGATTTCTGTAGCTACTTTACTGTTGCCGTAGTATGTATTGGATTATTTGATATCATAACAAACTTAATTGTTAAATAATATAGATGATAAAACAAGAAGGGAGATCCTTTCTTGTTTTTTTTATGGGGGAATAAAAATGAAATGGATTGATAGTCATATACATGTTGACCAATATAAGGATGAAGAAAAAAGTAGATTACTTAAAGATGTGGAACATAGTAAAGAGATAAAGGGGCTTATTGCGGTATCTATGAATTATCAATCATGTAAAGAAACCTTATCTTTAGCAAAGCGATCTCCTTTTGTACATCCAGCAATAGGTTTTCATCCGGAGCAACCAATTCATAAAGAAGAATGTGAGCAAATTTATAAATTAATTGAAGAGCATGTAGAGGACATAGTTGCGATTGGTGAAGTCGGCTTACCATATTATTTAAAAAAAGAAGATGAGCGCATTGATGTCAATTCATATATATCAGTGTTACAACGGTTTGTTGAACTAGCTAGTAAATATGATTTACCAATTATATTGCATGCAGTGTATGAAGATGCTGATATTGTATGTGATTTACTGGAGAAATATAAAGTTTCACGTGCACATTTTCATTGGTTTAAAGGAAGTGAAACAACAATGAAACGGATGATGAGGAACGGTTATTATATTTCTATCACGCCAGATGTTTTACATAAGGAGAAAATTAGAAAAATTGTTTCGTATTATCCACTTGAATATATGATGGTAGAAACAGATGGACCGTGGGAATTTCAAGAGAATGTTATGACGCACCCGAGAATGATTCGAGAGGTATTGAAGGAAATTAGTGTTATAAAAAACATATCTGTTGATAGGGTTGCGGAAACGATATATGAAAATACGATTCAATTTTACTTGAAAGGATAGGAGAGTTACTCTTATCCTTTTTATTATGGATATTTTTTCTAATATTTTCTATAATTTATGATGTGTTTAATTTGATGAAGGACGTAGGGGAGAAAATGGGGAGAGTATATAAAAAAATAGCTATTACAATGATGGTCGGTGCACTTTCACTTGTAGCGTTTGGGTGTGAGGCAGAAAAAAAGGTTATAAATTCAAACACAACACAGGAAAAGAAGGAAGAACCAATTGATCCAGTAGTTGAAAAACAGATGAAAGAAAATGAGAAAAATGGGAATACGGTTGGAAACAGTTCTAATAAAGGGAAGATGGTAGAGAGTAAGGGATGGGTTTACTATGCGGTAAATGGTGATAAAAATACAGGAGGCATTTATCGTACGAAAGATCAATTTCAGACTTCGGAACGTGTAGTGGAAGGTGTAAATGCTTCGTACATAAATATAAAAGACAAAGCTTTATATTTTATTCATACGGATGAAGATAAGAATTCGGGATTATCTTCTTTAATGAAGTATGATATATCTAACAAAAAGCTAGACACGTTAAAAGCAGATACAAATTATGTTTATATAAAAGATCAAACTTTATTTTATCCGAAAAAATATTCTGAGCATGGTGGTTTTGATATTGTAGGAATAGTAAAAATGGATTTGAAAACGGGGCAGGAAGAAGAAGCGGCATTAAAAAACTCAGGTTGGTCTCAAACGATAGACGATAGTATTCTACATTGGAATAAAAATCGTGGAACACAAGTGACAAAAGATAATAAAACTTGGTCAAAGGAAAATTATGCAACAATATCTAGTGCTACTTATAATAATGAAAAATTATATGCTGTTGTCGACTTTTCGTTACCTTTTGAAACAAATGAAGCTGAGCATGGCATATATGAAATAGACATTCAACAAAATAATGAAAAGCTATTAGTAAAGGATGCTTTGCAGATGAATGTGAAAGGGGATACTTTTTATTATTTAAAAAAGGATGGAGTATATAAGAAGAAAATGAATGGTGGAAATGAAAAAGTAATTTATAATAAGGCGGTTGAACCAACTAAATCCTATTTATATTTTGTAGCAGGAGATATGTATCTTTATACGGATAATGGAACTATTTTGAATCTAGATACAAAGAAATCAAATGAAGTACAAGATAAGAAGCTAGTAGATGAAGTTATGCTACAGAAAGTATGGAATGCACAGAAGGAACTTACTAATATTCAAATGGCTGCACTAACAGGAAACCCAAAACGAGTAGGGGATTTTTCGTACGGGGAATTAGTGAATCCTGCTTATAATACAAAGGACACTTTAGAGACCACGCTATCTACGTACTTCTCAAAACCATTTATAGCAGAGTATATGAAGAGTAAGTACCTTAAAGAATTAAATGGGAAAATGCACTATGTTATTGGAGATCCAGGATCAAAAGCAGCAACTAAATTTACAAAAATTATTTCTGCCGAGCTAAAGGATGGAAAAATAAAAGCGCAGGTAGAAACGTATAATGATTATGATAATGTAACGGAAAAAGTAGAAGTTGAATTTATTTATGAAAATAATCAATGGGTTATTAATAATATGCCACGTTTTGGTTTAAGTTAAAAAAACCACCAAGCATTTTGCTTGGTGGTTTTATTTTAGGATTCTAATTTTTTCGCACGTCTTAATAACAATAGAAAGACAATGATGAAGAAACCAAGTATAAGGAAGAATCCATATTGTTTTACATAGTCTATTACGTCGCTTGCGCTTGTTGGCTTTTCAACGTGAATGCCGTCCTTATTAGTAGTAATATGAATATCTTGCATTTTCACTTCATTTGTTTCTTTTTGTAAATCAATCCATTCTATATTCGGAATGCTTTCTAGATCCTTTAATACTTCTTTTAATGGTTTCACACCTAAGTAAGGATGATAGAATGCACCAATAACTCCATCGGATAATTTAGCAACAGATACAGCACGTTCCTTCATCTTTGCAATAGCATGTGGCTTATCTTCTTCAATAAAACCAACTGTTTCAGGCATTAATTTCATCCCGTGTAAAAATGATGGGGTACTTGTATAAAATGGTGAGTGCATGGATTTCCAAGTTGTATCACTTAACTGTAGTTGTCCTACATAAGTTGAAAAGTACCTTGATAATATTTCATATCCTTTTTGGGACATCGTGTAATGGGGTGCTTCAAATGCGACAGGATACAGTTTGGCATCTACAAGTTCTTGAATGCCCTTTTCAATATGCTCAGTCGTATATTTTTCTTCAAATTCTTCCCCTTTTTTTGCGTATGCATTATATGCTTCTATATTAGGAAAGTCATCTTTTGTTTTTGGTTGTTCATGCTTCGGTTGTCGAATTGGTTGGTCTGTTTTTACATCCCAAAATTCAAAACCTTCTCCAGTTTCACTATCATAAAATTGGTGTGTATAACCATGCATAATAATTGCTGCACCATCATCTTGCATAGAGCGTAAAAGATCGACTAGCTCAGGTTTATCTTTTAAATGTATTGTCTTTCCTGTATCCGGATCTTTATATACCGGTATGACTGTAATCATGTAAGGAATCTTTTTCTCTTTTAGTAATTCAGCAATTTCTTTTAATTTATTTATATCTGCGGCTGGATGAACATCCTCAAGACGTAAATAAGCTTCCACTTTATCTGTCGTTGGTTTTTGTCCGAAGTAAGAAAATAACATTTCGCCGACGTAATGAGACATCCAGTCAAAGAGATTTGATGTTGCAACATAATAAGATGTTTCATGTTGAACGATTAGTGGGCTCTTGCTATTTGGGGTTAAAGCGTTAGCAAGAACAGTTCCGTTTGTATCAAAAGCTTGAATCAATCGGTCCTCTTCTAAAGTGTTTTGTAGCTTATGGCTTGGATATTCGATTTTATTAACTCGTATATCATTATCCTTTAGTGTAATGAAAGAAAAGCGATTAGATAAATGTTCAACATTTTGTCCTAAAACTAATACTGGGCCTGAGAAATCTTCTAGAAGTTTCTTTGTTTCAATAGGAAATTCTTCTTTTTGTTCCCCGATATAAACAATATGTGTATAAGAAGATGAATTAGTAATTTCGTTAGCCTTTTTTAAACTTTTCGTAGTTATATCGCTTGTAAAATGTCCTAATTGAGTATTAAGGATTTGAATATTATTTGTAATTTGATCGTCTTTTGTACTGTATAAAACAAGTACTTTTGGTTTTGATGATGTTTGTGCAGAGGTGTGGATAGGGATAAGTAGTAAAATGCTGAACAAGAGTAATATGCACTTCTTCATTTGGTCTGCTCCTATTCTATATGTAGAGTTCAATTTACAATTATATACAAGAAATACGTTGTAGTCCATGAAAGTTACATTCTTGCACGTATTTACCAGCTGTTTTTTCACAAAATCGGTCTAAAGCATGATGATAATATATATAGTTATTTGCTATGATAAAAGGGTAAGAGAATGATAGAATGTGGGTAATTGTAAAGGGAAGAAGGCTGAAAGGGGACAAATTTCAGCGGAGAAAGAGGTAGTGGCAGTGAAGAAATTCTTTGTAGGATTTTTAGTTGTTCTTGGGGTGTACTTATATTTCCAAGGAAAGTCTGAAGGAATGGACAAGCTAGTGAATGAGATAAGCTATGTTGACTCAGAGGAAGCAAAACAGATGAAACAAATTATTATAGAGGAAGCAAAGAAAGTCAATCTTCCAGAATGGATACCTCTTACAATTGCCGAACATGAAAGCCGGTTAAATCCAAGAAGTATTGGAGATAACGGAACTTCATTCGGATTGTTTCAATTGCATCGCGGTGGCGGGCTGGCACCAGATCATTTAACTGATGAAGAGTTGAAAGATCCGCGCACAAATGCGCAAATTGCAATGCCGCATTTAATGAAAGGGTATAAGCGCGGGGTGCAGAAAGGTTTGACGGATTTTGCATTACTAAAATATGTAGCAAATACATCTGGATGGCCAGGAAATTTAGGGCCCGAGTGGACGGATAATAATATGAAGTATAACATCGGATTAGAAGATGTGTACTATCGAAATAAAGGCGTAATAAAAGAGTAGGTTTTTTATACCTACTCTGTTTTTTTATGAATAACTTCATCCTTTTCTTGTATGAAATACTGCGCTAGTTGTATTTTCACGTCTTCTAGTTTTGTAGAAACTTGCGGTATTTTATATCCTACATACAATGGTGAAACGACAAACCTAGGAACAACTTTACAAATGATTTTTCCGTTCAAGTAATAGAAGAATAAGTTATAACTACTACATCCCTTATGGAAATCTGTCAGTATATAACGTACAGTTTGCTGAATATAATTTGCTAGTTCATCTATGCATCCAGTATCTTCAATGATGATATTAAATTCAGTAAAACCGATAATAGGACGATCTGAAATATTGAGTTCAATGCGTTCGTTTTTTTGTACAATTACTCCTCGGAAGTTGTCCTGTTCTACGTTACCGAGATAGTCTACATATTTCATTCCTATAATCTGCATGTGTGCATGATGCAAACTCCCGCCTGAGAATGGACCGTGATTTTTGTATAAAATCACAGATGTGAATTCTTCATTCTTCTGTAAGTCTAACCAATGCTTAATCGAAAAACGAATTAGCGATCTCATATGTTCTTCTGTATATGTCGCAATATGATCTTCACAATTATCGGTTTCGATTAGCACCGTTTGAAATGTATCTTTTAATGTAGGAAATTTGTTTTTTAGCCAAATAATTGAGCCCTCAGTTGCTAAAATATCCGTTAAATTTTCTCTGTCACAAAAAGGACATGCAGCGCTTCTATTCCGGATGCTTTCTGGTTTTTGTTTGCCGATATCGTTTAAAAAGTATAGTTGTTGTGTATCCATTTATATATATGCCCCTTTAAAATATGTGTAAAAATCCCGCTTAATACATTCGGGAAAAGGAGAAGGAAATCCTTTAAAGGGAATAGGAAAAATAAAAGACAAGATATCCTCATTACAACAGGGTACCTTGTCTTTTATTTTTTCTTTAATAATGTGTATGGATAATATAGATCGTTTTTATTATGTTTCTTTTTTCTATTTTTTATTGTGTATAAGGCAATTGCTGTACTCGCGATTAAAATAATGGCTTTCTTCATATTCGTTTACCCCTTTTTTATTGTTGGTTTAATTCTTGGCTAACTGCTTTGGCATCAACTAGAGCGTGTAAAATCATTTTTACCATGTTCATCATATTCTCTCACTCCTTTTTATAGTTCGTTTAGTTCTTTTACAACTGCTTGTCCGTTCACTAATACCTCAAAGGTTGCTTTTACGATTTCTTTCATCATGATTGTTTCCTCCTTTTGTTGTCTCTCTTGTTTACATCTTTATTGTATAGGGAGGCATCTTTTCGTACTATCGCTTTCCATTACGTGAACATAACAGTTTTGTAAGATTTGATGTCACTTATTGAAATGTTTAGTCTATCTTCATTATTTTCAGAAAAATGACTATTCAAACATGAAATGGGAAAGTATAATAAAGAAGTAAGTATTAAATTCCGTACGAAAGAGGTGAATGAGATGAAACGTTCTTTAGCTGCACGTGCCAAATTTTTAGATTATATCTATTTTTGTCGTGCGATTTTTCATGATGTAGTTGTTAACGGGATACGTCTGTCCTTTTTTAACAATTGCATAGTAGCTATTGAACGATAGAAATCTCTTCACCCATTTTTAATAAACGTGTGAAAAGGGAGCTATTTGGCTTCCTTTTTCTATGTCGAAAACCATGGGGAATGTTTCTTTCCCATGGTTTTTTATATTGAAAGGAGTACGGAAAATGACAATTTGTAGTGTAAATAATGTAACGAAATCTTTTGGTGGAAACATCATATTTGAAAATATATCGCTTGAAGTAAAGAATGGTGAACGTGTTGGATTAGTTGGTCGTAACGGTAGTGGGAAGACAACAATCTTTCAGCTTCTAACTGGAATGGAAAGTTTAGATGCAGGAGCCATTCATATGAAGAAAGGTACACGTATTGGTCATGTGGCACAAATTCCGAAATTTGATGAGGGTATGACTGTATACGATGTACTGAGTTCGGCTTTTAAAGCAGAAAAGGAATTAGAAAGAGAAATGCGTACTTTAGAAAAACATATGGCGGAAGAACGAGAACCGTCTGCTTTACAAAAATTAATGGAGAGATACGGATTAATTCAAGAAAAGTTTGCGTTCCTTGGTGGTTATGAAATAGAAGCGAATTTGATGAAGGTAGCAAATGGTCTACAGGTGACAGAACTATTTCCTCGATCATTTCTGGAGTTAAGTGGTGGAGAACAAACAAAGATAAGTCTTGCATATATGCTATTGCAGAAACCAGATCTACTTCTATTAGATGAACCAACCAATCATTTAGATTTATTCGCCGTAGAATGGCTAGAACAATTTTTAAAAGAATACAATGGAACGGTTATGGTTATTTCACATGATCGCTATTTCCTTGATGAAGTTGTAACGAAGATTTTTGATTTAGAAGATGGAGAGATTCACGTGTATCATACAAACTATTCTCAGTTTGTTGAGGAAAAGGAAGAACGGTTGCTGCAGGAGTTCCAGGCTTATCAAGAACAGCAAAAGAAAATAAAGAAAATGAAAGAAGCAATTAAGCGACTACGTGAATGGGCAAATCAGGCGAATCCTCCGAATGAAGGATTGCATAAGAGAGCGAGAAGTATGGAACGCGCACTGGAACGTATAGAGAAACTAAAGAAACCTATTTTAGAACGAAAACAAATGGGGCTTCAGTTTGAAGGGCAAGAGAGAAGTGGGAAAGATGTTGTTGTAATGAAAGAAGTGAGTAAAGGGTTTGCTGGCCATCCTTTATTTAATGAAGCGAATTTACATGTTCGTTTTCAAGAGCGTGCGGCGATCGTCGGTCGTAATGGTACAGGAAAGACAACGCTACTAAAATTACTATTAGAAGAAATAGAACCAGACGCTGGTGAAATTCGAATTGGTAGTAGTGTGAAAATCGGTTATTTATCACAGCATGCGTACGGAAATGTGAAGAGTAATGTATTAGAAGCTTTCAGGGAATATGTAGCTGTAACAGAGGGAGAAGCGAGACATATATTAGCTAAGTTTTTATTTTATGGTCCAGCGGTGTTTAAGAAAGTAACGCAACTGAGCGGTGGAGAAAAAATGAGATTAAGGCTTGCGCAACTTATGTATCAAGATATCAATTTTTTAATTTTAGATGAGCCGACAAACCATCTCGACATTGAATCAAGGGAAGTTTTAGAGGAAGCTCTTGAACAATATAATGGAACGATTTTAGCTGTTTCACATGATCGTTATTTTTTAAATAAGTTATTTGAAAAGACGTATTGGATTGATGAGCATAAATTATTTGAGTTTGCAGGGAACTATGCATGGGCGCGTCAAAAGTGGGAAGAAAAACTCGAGACACAGGTAATAAAGCAGCAACGCCAAGGAAGAAAAAGGATTGAAATAGCTCCTATAAAAAAGAAAGAAGTTAGGAATGTTGAGGAGATTGAAACCGAGTTAATGCGTGTAGAAGAAGATATATATAAGCTTGAGTGTAAGATGGAACATGTAGTTGATGTTGAAATGCTTGAACAATTGTATGAGGAAAAAACGAAGCAAGAGTTGTTACGGGCGGAGTTATATAATGAGTTAGGGAATATTGTGGAGTAAAGAAATTAGAATGAAAGAGCAAGTTGTTTTCTCATACTTTGAGGAGGGCTTGCTCTTTTTGTGTAAGAAAAGAGAAGTAATTGGTATAATTTTCTTGTTGTTGCAATAAAGAGACGCATTTTAGGTTATTAAAACGTGAGGAGAATTTTATGTTAGGATACGCGCGAATAGCTACAATCGTCATGATCTGTTTTGTTTATGCAAACCATGTTTCACGTGAAACAGCACATTTGCAATTTTTTGTGGGTATAGCACTTTTTATTTATATTGTGAATCACATTTTGTTAGTAAAAGCGAATGGAGGTAAAAAACTTGTTTTTTATACACTATTAGCGAATGGGATAGTCACAGCTTTATTAGGTTTTTTATTTCCCGAGACATGTTTATATTTAATTATATTTGGAATTGATGCAGTAGGGTTATTTATTCATGAATTTCGTAGAAGCATGACGTACTTTTTTATTACTTTTTTCTTTCTTTGTTGGCTTATAAATATATTACATGCGTATCAACATACAGGTAGTTTAGAATTGGAGAGTAATGCCATTAATTTTATGTTCATCGTTTTTAGTGCTTTAGCTGGAAGTTTAATTAAGAAACTTACAGCTGCTCGGAAAATGGTGGATGAGCAATATGAGGAATTAGCATTATCGCATTCAGCACTAAAAGGAGCACATGAACAATTAAGGCTATATGCCAAAGAGGTAGAAGAATTGACAGCTGTCCGGGAGCGAAATGATATTGCCCGAGAAATTCATGATACAGTTGGTCACAATATGACTGCCTTACTTGTTCAGTTACAACTGGCAGAGGCTTTATGGAAACAAAAATCAGACGCTACAGAAGAGGTTTTACATACATGTCATGGACTAGCAAGAAAATCGCTTCAAGAGGTGAGAGCGTCTGTACATGCCTTAAAAGAAGAAAGTAACCCAGGGAACATAATAGAGAATATGCGTGAAATGTTACATGGATATTCTAAAGCGACGAAAGTACAAGTATCTTTTCAACTACAAGGGGATCCAGTTGTGATTCCGTTGTCACTACAACCTACACTGCTCCGGGTTATGCAAGAGTCTTTAACAAATGCAAAGCGGCATGGCAAAGCGAGTTTATGTGAAGTGAGTTTAACTTGTTCGGCGAAACAAGTTAAACTATGTATTTTGGATAATGGCGTGGGGGTTAACGAGGTAAGTCCGGGCTTTGGTTTACTTAATATGAGAGAACGAGTAGAGGAACATGGTGGAACTATTCAATTTGAGAGTGAGATAGAAAAAGGCTTTCGGTTACAGATTGAATTTCCACTTCAGGAGAAAACGTGGATAATAGGGGGAACGGTATGATTCGTATTATGATTGTTGATGATCAATCACTCATTCGTGATGGGTTAGCGATGTTATTAAATTTACGTCCGGAACTTGAAGTAGTGGGAACGGCTACGGATGGAGATGAAGTGATACAAAGAGTGAAAGAGCTACATCCTGAAATTATTTTGATGGATATTCGGATGCCTCGTATGAATGGTGTTGAAGGAACGCGTTTAGTTAGAGAACAGTTCCCTCATATAAAGGTACTTATGTTGACGACTTTTAGTGATAGTGAGCTTATCTTTGAAGCATTGGAGCAAGGAGCAAGTGGTTATTTATTAAAGGACATGGAGACAGATGCAATCGCTCAAGCAATTTTAACGGTGCATAGTGGAGGAGCTGTGCTTCCTCAGGATATAACGGCGCAAATCATAAAAGAATTAAAAAAGACAAAAGTAGCAGTAGAGTGCACCATACCAGAGCAATTAGCACAATTAACTGAGCGGGAAGTAGAGGTTTTAAGAGAAATTGGACTTGGTTTAAATAATAAAGAGATTGCGGAAAAGCTATTTATTACAGAAGGAACTGTTAAGAATCATGTTTCTAATTTAATTAGTAAGTTAGAACTGAGAGATCGAACACAAGCAGCCATATACGCAGTAAGGTATGGCGTCACGATATACACATGACTTTTGGCATATATAAGAGTGAAAAAGCAGCAGAATTTGCTGCTTTTTTATTTTGCATTTCTATCTCAAGGGTGATGGAGGGAAGAAGAAGTTTTTCTACAATGAAAGTGTAGATGAATACAAAGGGGCTGAATCGGTATGTTAGTCATAGATCATATTACGAAATCATTTGGTAAGAAGGAAATCATAAAGAATGTTTCTTTTGAAGTGAAAAAAGGTGAAACATTTGGATTGCTTGGTCCAAATGGAGCGGGAAAATCAACGACGATATCAATGATTTGCGGGTTAATTTCATACGATAGTGGTGATATAAAAGTTGGTGGAAAATCTGTAAAAGAATATCCATTAGAGGCGAAAAAGAAAATTGGTATTGTTCCACAAGATATTGCGTTGTATCCGACACTTTCAGCGAAGGAAAATTTGGTTTTTTGGGGAAAGATGTACGGTTTAAATGGAAAAGTTGCAAAAGAGCGAGCGGAGGAAGTATTAGTTTACGTCGGTTTACAGGATCGTGGAAAAGATAAAATTGAAACATTTTCAGGTGGAATGAAAAGGCGTATTAATATTGGTGTAGCACTTATGCATGAGCCAGAGTTGTTAATTATGGATGAACCGACAGTTGGGATTGATCCGCAATCGAGAAACCATATTTTAGAGACTGTTAAAAAGCTAAATGAAAAAGGGATGACAGTTATTTATACGAGTCATTACATGGAAGAAGTAGAGTATTTATGTGAAAGAATTGCAATTGTTGATCATGGAAAGGTAATTGCATTAGGAACGAAAAGGGAGCTATGTAATCGCCTGGCAGATGGGTTTATAGTGAGATTGCAATTAAATCGTTATAGTACGGAACTGCTACAAAAGTTGAAGGCACTATCTGTTGTTGAACGAATTATTTTTGATGAAGATAATAGTACGATTGATATTGGACTAAATGGTGGCGAGTCCATTGGTACAGTTGTGTCAGTAGTTGTGGAGAACAACGCTCAGATTTTAAAGCTTGAAGTGCAAGAACCGAATTTAGAGGCACTCTTTTTACAATTAACAGGACGTTCACTTCGTGATTAAGGAGGTTAGTGCGGGATGAAAAGTTTTATTATTGCATGGAAAGATTTAAAAATACGTTTAATTGATCGGCGCGGATTTATGATGATGTTAATTATGCCGCTTTTATTAACAGCGATTTTAGGTTCAGCGTTAAGTAATATATTTGATAATGGTGGACTACCAAAAACAGTGGTTGGCTATTATCAAGTAGGAACTGATGAGTTTGCAGATGTCTTTCAAAAAGACGTATTGCAATCTAAAGAATTAAAAGATGATGTGAAAGTAAAGATAGTTAATTCTCAGGAAGAGCTTGAAGATATGTTAAAGGAAAAGAAAATCGATGTGGGAATCGTCATCCCAAATAAATGGAGCGAACAGGTACAAGATGGAAAATTAAAAGAACCAAAGGTTCTTATAGACCCATCAAAAGATATACAAGCGAAAATCGCTGAATCAATGATCCGCTCTTTTTCAGAGCGTGTTCAAACAGTTGCGGTATCTACTAAAAGTGTTGTGACGGAATTAGTAAAGTCTCAGCATAGTAATGTGGAACAAATTGCAAAAGAAGTGAGTGGAGGTTTACAAACAGTAGCAACTTCGGGTGCAAATAACATTGAAAAAGGAACGATAGGTAAAAAAACAGTTGCAGCGATGCAATATTATGCAGCAGCGATGTTAGTCATGTTTTTACTATATAACATAACGGTAGGTGCAAAGTCAGTTGTAACAGAGCAACGAACTGAAACGTTGGCACGTTTGTTCAGTACACCGACGAGCTCATTTTCAATTTTATTCGGGAAGTTTTTAGGTACATTATTATTTGCTTGTATACAATTAGGAATTTTTATAGTTGCTACACACTTTATGTTTCAAGTGGAATGGGGCGGAGACTTGTCTCAAATAGTAGTGGTGGGAATTTCTTATGCAATTTGTGTTTCTGGTTTATCTATGTTAATTGCCGCTTTTATTCGTGAGGAAAAAACGGCAGATGTAATGGGGGGAATTGGTATTCAAATACTCGCTATATTAGGAGGATCGATGTTACCGATTTATGTATTCCCTGATACACTTCAAACCATTGCGAATGTTGCTCCGAATAAATGGGCACTTACAAGCTTCTTAAATATTATGTCGGGAACACCTTGGGATGCGCTACTCCCTGTTATTTTTAGTTTATGTAGTGCGGGAATTGTCTCCGTTATGATAGGAACATTACGTTTACGTACGAGATAGGAGGGGGAAATGATGAAGAAGGTTTGGGCACTTTGTTGGCTAGAGTTAAAACAAATTTTAATAAAACCACAAAGTTATATACTCATGTTTGGAATGCCTATTATTTTTACACTCATTTTCGGCGGACTTTTAGGTGGAAGTGGGAATACGAAAGTAAATGTTAGCTTAGTAGATGAAGATGGTTCTGTATTATCTAGCAAGTATTACGAGGACATAAAGAAAAGTGACTTAATTTCTATAGAGAAGGTAACGTATAAGGAAGGAAAGCAGAAGATTGAAAACAAAAAATCATCCGGCATAGTTATTATTCCGAAAGACTTTCAAAAGAGTATGCTAGATGGAAGGATAGAAAGTATCCAGTTTCAAGCCGGTGCTGATTTTACTGGTGGAACTTCTGTAGAGCAAGTATTGGCAAGTGTGTTAAAAAAAATGGAGATAGAAGTTAGCGCAGCGAGAGATTTTGAGAAGAAAAGTAACACTTCGTGGGAAACAATGTATAAAGAAATTTATACAAAAGTAGAACCTGTTTCGATTCAAAAAGAGTCGATTTCACATGATGATCAAAAGTTAAATGATGTTACAGGACGAGCGGCAGGCTTTTCAATTCTATTCGTTATGATTGTTATGTTAAGTGCGACGGGGACCATTTTGAAAGCTAGACAACTTGGTGTTTGGTCTCGTTTATTAGGGACTCCGGTTTCAAAAGTTCAAATATTAGCAGGGTATATCCTATCGTTCTTTTTAATAGGTTGGATTCAATTCGGTGTTTTAATGATATTAACGCATTCCTTATTTGATGTACAGTGGGGAAATTTATTAGGGGTTATTATACTCGTTTCCGTATTATTATTAGCTGTCATTGGTCTAGCCTTATTATTAGCAAGCATCGTAAAAACAACAGAACAACAGTCAGCGCTAGGAAATATCGTTGTGATTTCAACATGCATGATTGGTGGTCTTTATTGGCCGATTGAAATTGAACCAGCATGGATGCAAACGGCAGCAAACTTTGTTCCGCAAACTTGGGCGATGCGTGGCTTTACGGAGTTAATTGTAAGAGGAGGTACATTAGCAGATATAGGAGGTTATATTGGTATACTCATTTTATTTGCAGGAGTATTTTTCGTGATTAGTTTAACAAGAATACGTTACGACTGAAAAAAACAGAGTTACAGCTTTACGCGCTGAACTCTGTTTTCTTTTTGTGTCGTATCTTCTCTTGTTGAAATGATAATGGCGATCCCGAGCATAATAAAAAAAGCTAAAAAGAGGACGAACTTTGGGAAGAATGGGAATAGTAATAGCGCCCCGACTATCATAATTGTTAATAATACGTAGTGCAGGACGTATTGGAATAGGTTGTCCATATTTTCGCCCCCTTTTTGGTAATTGGTTATTAGTATTCTATGTCCCATACTGAACGAATAGAAGTGGATTTTTAATTTTTTAATACGAAATAAAAGAGAACAATTGACATGCTGAAAGGAAAGGAATAATCTTGAAATTAATTCACACTATTTTTATAGGAAAAATAAAGATAGTTACAGGAAGGGGGCTATGTTCCTACATCGTTAAAAATTAGGAAGGTAAAGGTGAGCGTCTAATGAAAAATGCTTTTAAAGGAGCACTTGCTACATTTCTTAGTGTATCGGTATTACTAGCTGGATGTGGTCAAGAGGAAGCAAGTACAAATGAAGCCGGGAACGTACCAAAAGTAAAAGATGAGTTTATTAAAGCAAGCGACAAAGCAAAAAGTCCTACTAAAGTAAAAGAAAGAAAAGATACTTTTGTAGTTGGAATGCCAAGTCCTGGAGGGATATTCCTGCCGCACTTTATGGAGAATGGATGGGATGGTAACATAACGCAAGTTATCTTTGCCCCTCTTGTTGGACTCGATAAGGAAGGAAAACCAATTCCAATTTTAGCGAAGAAGTGGGATATTTCGGAGGATCAGCTTATATATACGTTCCATTTGAAAGATGATTTAAAGTTTAGTGATGGATCCCCGTTAACTGCAGATGATGTAGCGTTTACATTAACATTATTACATGATCCAACTTATAGTGGTGCGACTGATATAAGTCAAACAGCAATAAAAGGTGGGCAAGCATATAAAGAAGGAAAAGCGAATTCTATTGAGGGAATTCAGGTCGTAGATTCGAAAACAATTAAAATTACAACTGAAAAGGTAAATGCCCAAACATTATCGTTAATTGGCGGAGAAGTGATTTCAAAAGCTTATTACGGGAAAGAGTATAAACAAGGACACTTGGAGTATTTAAAAGAACTGTATGGGAAGCCGCTGGGAGCAGGAGCTTATAAATTGGATAAATATATTCCTGGTCAAGAAGTTCGATTTTTAGCAAATGAAAATTACTTTGAAGGAAAACCGAAGATTGAGCATTTTATTTATAAAATTACAAAAGGTGATACGAAGCTACAACAATTTCAAGCCGGGGAAGTAGATTATGATGGTTTTACGACAAACGTGGAGACGATTGAACAGTTAAAGGATTTAGGTTTTGCTAATATTAATGTATATACAGGAAGCTCTTACGGCTACATTAAAATGAATTATAAGAAGCCATACTTTAAAGATAAACGTGTCCGCCAAGCATTTATTTATGGATTAGAGCGTCAAAAGGTTATTGATACGTATTTCCAAGGATATGCGTCACTCGTTAATGTACCGATTACGCCAGTTTCTTGGGCGTATACAGAAGAGGGTATTAATAAATATGAGTATAATTTAGAGAAGGCGAAGAAACTACTGGATGAGGCTGGGTGGAAAGCTGGTTCGGATGGAATTCGTGAAAAGGACGGACAAAAGCTGAAAGTAAGTTATTTTGCCTCATCAGCAAGTAAAATAAATGATGTAATGATTCCTGTGATGAAAGAAGATTATAAAAAGCTTGGTGTAGAGTTTAACCCAGAATATATGGACTTTAATACGATGATTTCAAAAGTGATAAAAGGTGATTATGATTTGGCGATGGTATCTACGCCAATGATTGATGATCCAAGTGGAACGATTGAAGAGTTTGTTTCAACAAGTAAACGAAATTATGATGGATATTATAATCCGAAAGTAGATGAATTAGCTAAGCAAGCATTAGAAACGTTGGATATTGAAAAGCGAAAAGAAATCTATAAAAAGTTATATCAAGATTTAAGTGAAGACCCGCCTGTAATCTTCTTGAATAATAGCAAAGTTGTGTCTGCACATCATGCACGCATTCAAGGATTACAAGAAGATAACTATAACGGTATTTTATTAAGTTTACCTAAATTGAAGATAGAAAAATAATTTAGGAAGAATTATCAAAATATTTATTCAGAAAGAATTGACAAAATATAACTGACGATATAAGCTAATAACCATAAAGTCTACCGGAAAGGTCGGAATAGGATTGTTACCCCTCAAAAACATCTATTTTTTTACGATTAAAACCGACTTTTCCGATTGGCTATAAATGTGCTGTGGGAGGCATACATAAGCTAATAAGTTCAAAGGGTATAACTATTAAACAGTTAGGGTGGGGACAATGAAGACAAAGACAAAAAAATGGGCTGGTGTATTTTCGGTATTACTGAGTAGTTCGCTTGTGTTATCTGCTTGTGGGGGACAGGAAGATACGGCTTCTACAGAACCGGTAAAAAAGCAGGATTTAAAAGACGCTAAGATTGAATCAATTCCAGCTACAGATAAAAAGAAAAGTCCAGAGAAAGCAAATCAACGAAAAGATACTTTTATTACAGCCATTTCTAAGCCAGGGGGAGTTTTCCTTCCGTATTTCCAAGATAATGGTTGGGATGGAAATGTAACGTCTGTTATTTTTGCGTCATTAGTAACAACAGACAAACAAAGTAAACCTGTTCCGGATCTTGCAGAAAAATGGGATATTTCTGCTGACCAGTTAACATATACATTCCACTTACGTAAAAATTTAAAATTTAGTGATGGGTCGCCTTTAACGGCGGATGACGTAGCATTTACACTAACACTACTTCATGATAAAGCGTATGAAGGTGGATTGGATATTGCTCAGTATGCTGTTAAAGGCGGGAAAGAATATAAGGAAGGAAAAGCAACTTCTATTGAAGGAATTCAAGTTGTTGATCCACAGACAATTAAAATTACAACTGAAAAAGTTAATTCACAGGCGCTAACGAATTTAGGTGGCCCAGTGCTATCAAAAGCTTACTATGGAAAAGATTATAAACAAAATACAAGTTTAGACTATTTAAAAGCATTATATGGGCAACCAATTGCAGCGGGTCCATATAAATTTGAAAAATATGTTCCAGGTCAAGAAGTACGCTTTGTTGCTAACGAACATTATTATGCAGGTAAACCAAAAATCAAAAACTTTATTTACAAAATCACATCAGGTGATACTGGATTCCAATTATTCCAAACAGGTGAACTGGACTATAGTGGATTTAGAGCAAATCCTGAGAATATAGACCAATTAAAAGGATTAGAGTTTGCAAATATTAATCTTGAATCATCAAGTGATATTGCTTATATCTATGTAAATAATAAGAAATCGTATTTGAAAGATAAGAAGGTACGTCAAGCACTTACTTATGGATTAGACCGTAAGAAGTATGTGGATACAGCTTTACAAGGATATGGATCTGTTGCTAACGTACCAATTGCGCCAGTTTCATGGGCATATACAGAAGAAGGTATTAATAAATATCCACACGACGTAGAAAAGGCTAAAAAATTATTGGATGAGGCTGGTTGGAAAGTAGGTTCTGACGGGGTTCGTGAAAAAGATGGTCAAAAATTAAAATTAACATACTACGCATCAAATACAGGTAAAACAAATGATATCTTTATTCCAATTGCAAAAGAAAGTTATAAGGAAATCGGTGTTGAATTAAACCCAGAGTTGATGGACTTTAATACGATGCTTTCAAAAGTAGGAAAAGGTGACTACGATTTAGCGGCAGTTTCAACACCAGGAATTAGTGATCCAAGTGAAGTTGTAAGTGATTACTTATCAACGAATCCAAAAAGTGATACGGGTTATAACAACCCGAAAGTAGATGACTTGATTGTAAAAGGTATAGGGACGACAGATATTGAAAAACGTAAAGCAATTTATAAAGAACTGTACAAAGAGTTAAGTGATGATCCACCAGTTATTTTATTAAACTATCGTAAACTACTTTATGCTCATAATGCACGTATAAAAGGAATTGATCCAGAAAAGTACGATAGCATTAGTTCCAACTTACCGGTGTTATCTATTGAACAATAAGGGTTGACCTAAATAATAGAAGGCATTTTTTCATACAGCGATGGAATAGTAGCTGTTTTGAAAAAATGTTCTTCTATTTTTAAGTAAATAGGATTGGGGAGACAAAAGGTGAAAACATATATCATTCGTAGGTTCCTTCAAATGATCCCTACATTGTTTGGTACATCTATTATTATTTTTTTCTTATTTGCACTTTTGCCGGGGGATTATATTGATTCAAATCCAAAGTTAACACCAGAGAGAGCTCAAGAGTTAAGGGAATTGTATGGCTTAAACAAACCAATTATTGAAAGATATTTTCACTGGTTATTGAATGCTTTACATGGTGATTTTGGATTTTCTTTACAGTATCAAGAACCTGTAACTTCATTACTTAATAAATTTATTTGGAATACATTTATCGTTGCTGTTGCAGCTTTATTTTTCACTTGGATTATTGCTCTTATTATTGGGGTTATTTCTGCAACAAAGCAGCACTCTTGGTTTGATAGATTAGTAACAATCGGTGTCTTTGCAGCAATGTCATTTCCATCATTCTTTATCGGATTATTTTTAATTAAATTATTAGCAGTTGATTTAAAGTTACTACCTATTGGTGGCATGATTGATATTGGGAGTAACTCAACAGGGATAGCGTACATATTTGAAGTATTACGTCACATGATTCTACCTGTGTTTATTTTAACGCTTCTTGGTGTAGGATCGTTAACACGATATTTTAGAACCAGCATGTTGGATGTTGTTAGGCAAGATTATATTCGTACTGCTCGTGCAAAAGGTTTAAAAGAAAGAACTGTTATTTATAAACATGCATTGAAAAATGCAATTTTACCAGCAATTACATTACTTGCTTTTGAATTACCAGGTTTATTTTCAGGAGCTATTATTATTGAACAGATTTTTAACTGGCCAGGGATTGGGAGTATTCAATTAGAAGCATTAAACTTCCGTGATTATACGGTATTAATGGCCTTTACGATGTTTCTTTCTTGTTTAACCATTATGGCTAATTTCTTAGCTGATATTGTATATGCGTTTGTTGATCCAAGAATTCGATTGAAGTAAGGGGGGAAAGATATGGAGACTATTACACCAATAATAGAGAAAAAGAAAGAACGAAAAAAGAGAAATGAATCATCACCATGGCGCCAAGCGTATAAAAAAATCAAGAAAAATAAGATGGCATTGTATGGCTTATACGTTTTAATATTCATGTTTTTATTTAGTTTTATCGGTCCAATCTTTTCACCGTATGCTGATGGGAAAGTACAAGTAACACAAATTAATAAGCCACCCAGCCTATCACATTGGCTTGGAACCGATCAGTTGGGACGGGATATTTTAACTAGACTTATGCAAGCAGGACGTATCTCACTAACGATTGGTTTAGCTTCGATGCTACTATCCGTTATACTAGGAGCTCTATTAGGAGCGATTGCTGGTTTTTATCGAGGGGTTGTAGATCATTTAATTATGCGTGTTGCGGATGTGTTAATGTCCATTCCGGGATTACCGCTACTTATTATAATGGGAGCAATTCTGTCAGAATGGAAATTACCATCGGAATACCGTTTATATGTTGTAATGATTATTTTAAGTTTAGTAGGATGGCCAGGACTTGCTCGTCTTGTGAGGGGACAAATTTTAACATTGCGGGAGCAAGCCTTTATGCAAGCAGCAGATGTATTAGGATTAAAGGATTCTCGGAAAATTATCCATCATTTAATTCCTAACGTCTTTCCGTTGCTTATTGTTGTAGCAACTTTGGGTGTGGCTGGATCTATTTTAAGTGAATCCGCACTAAGTTACTTAGGTCTCGGAGTTGTTCCACCTACACCATCATGGGGGAATATGATTAGCGCAGCTAACTCATTAATTGATTTTCAAAAGCGTCCGTGGTTATGGATTCCGCCAGGTTTCGCAATCTTTATAACAGTTGTATCCATTAATTTACTTGGTGATGCACTTCGTGATGCGTTAGATCCAAAGATGAGACGGTAGGTGAGAAGGTATGAGTAGAGCGGTAGTAGAACTGAAAGATTTACAAACACACTTTCAGACAGAAGAAGGGACAGTAAAGGCTGTAAACCATGTTAGTTTTGCTGTTCGAGAAGGTGAAACGGTTTGTGTAGTAGGTGAATCAGGTTGCGGGAAAAGTGTAACAGCTTTATCTATTATGGGACTTATTGCTGAATCCGGCAGTGTAGTAGGCGGAGATATTTTATATGAAGGAAAAAGTCTTTTAGGAATGAAAGAGAAAGAGCTTCGTAGTTTACGAGGTAATGATATTGCGATGATTTTCCAAGAACCGATGACATCGCTAAATCCGGTCTTCACTGTAGGGGAACAGATTGTAGAGACGTTAAGGGAGCATGAATTACTTAGTAAAAACGAAGCGTATAAGAAAGCAATTGAGTTAATTCGTAAAGTCGGCATAGCTCGTGCGGATGAAATCGTCCATTCTTATCCGCACGAATTAAGTGGCGGGATGTTACAACGTATTATGATTGCTGTTGCACTTAGTTGTAATCCTAAGTTATTAATTGCTGATGAACCGACAACGGCTCTTGATGTTACAATTCAAGCTCAAATATTAGACTTATTAAGACAAGTAAAAGAGGAATTCAAAACATCCATTTTATTAATTACACATGATTTAGGCGTTGTAGCAGAAATGGCTGATTACGTTGTCGTTATGTATGGCGGGAAAGTTATTGAAGAAGCCCCAGTACTAGAGATATTCCAAAATCCGAAACACCCGTATACGAAAGGCTTGTTGAAATCAAAACCAGTGATGGGAAAACGAATAGATAAACTATATTCTATTCCAGGGCAAGTTCCTAATTTAGTCGGTTTGGATGAGTTTTGCTACTTTAGCGGTCGTTGTGAGCATTGTATGGAAATATGTAAAGAAGAAGCACCGAATCTAAATGTACATGATGAGAATCATAAAGTAGCTTGCTGGTTATATGAGGAGCGTGCGGAACAATGAATGAACCATTATTAGAAGTAAAAAACTTAAAAACATATTTTCCGATTAAAGGCGGCATATTTAGTAGAACGATTGGACATGTAAAAGCAGTTGATGGAGTAAGTTTTACTATTAATAAAGGCGAAGTGTTTGGTCTTGTTGGTGAATCAGGAAGCGGAAAAACGACGATAGGAAAAACAATTTTACGTCTCGTCCAAAAAACGGAGGGAGAAGTGAAGTTTAAAGGACACGATGTTCATTCTTTATCAAAAGAGGAATTGAGAAAACATCGTCCTAATATGCAGCTTGTGTTTCAAGATCCATTTAGCTCACTAAATCCGAGAATGAGAATTGGAGAAGCACTGGGCGAGCCAATGTTGGCTCACGGACTAGCGACGAAAGAAAATGTTCGTGAAAAGGTAACAGAAGTATTAGAGTTATGTGGCTTAGCCCCATATCATATTGACCGGTATCCTCATGAGTTTTCTGGTGGACAACGTCAGCGTATCGTTATCGCAAGAGCTATGGTATTAAACCCGGAATTCATTGTAGCTGATGAACCTGTGGCAGCACTAGATGTATCTATTCAAGCACAAATCATTAACTTATTTAGTGAGTTACAGGAGAAAAAGGGATTATCCTATTTGTTCATTTCACATGATTTAAGTGTAGTCGAACATTTATGTACGAAAATCGGGATTATGTATTTAGGAACAATTGTGGAAACAGCGCCGCGTGATGAGTTATTTACGAACCCGCTTCATCCGTATACAAAAGCATTGTTATCGGCTGTGCCAATACCAGATCCAACAGTGAAGCGAGAGAGAATCATACTAGAGGGTGACATTCCAAGTCCAGCAAATCCACCTTCGGGTTGTCGTTTTCATACACGTTGCCCGTTTGCAACAGATATTTGTAAACAAATGGTACCAGAATTCCGTAATGTTGGTGAGGAGCATTTTGTAGCTTGTCATCATGTATAAAAGAAAAGGACTCTTTCAAATAGAAAGAGTCCTTTTTTTATTTACTAGATGAAGTTTGTTTCAATACAAATTGCTCGATTGCATGAGCAACACCATGTTCATTGTTTGTTAACGTTACAACATCACATAGTTTTTTTACATCTTCTTCAGCATTTCCCATTGCAACTGATAAACCAGCTACTTGTAACATTGGTACATCATTAAAGTTGTCCCCGATAGCAATAGTATCTTCAATTGGTATATTGAAATAAGCAGCCATTTCTTGTAGACCGTTCCCTTTATGACCATGCTTATCCATAATTTCTACATTAGTAGGAGCTGATGCCGTAACGGAAATATCAGTGTCTTCTTGTAACATGCTTAATAGCTGTGCACGATGCGCCGCATTAAATGTCAAAATGAAGAATTTAGATATTTCCAATTCTGGATTATTTACAACATCTTCGATTTTTTGGAAATCAGTAATTAAGTTTGATTTCTTTTGTTTTTCTGTAATTTTTTCAAGTTCTTCAAGTGTAACATCTAGTGCATGCTTGTTCTCTTCAAACGCTTGCATGACTTGATCTTGCCATGTATATGGAGAATAAACTCCTTTATTCGTATATAGCTTATATGGAAAACCTTCAGATTCTAGTAATTTTGCAAGCTTGTATACTTTATCGTTTTGTAAACAACGCGAGTTAATTACCTTTCCATCCACATAAACAATTGCCCCATTGCTCGCTCCAACTGGAAGAGATAGTTTATATTCTTCCAATAATTTTAAAGCATCCTCTTTTGCGCGACCAGAACAAATCATGACAATATGACCATCCTCTTTTGCAGTTTGGATAGCTTGTAAGTTCTCTTTGGAGATCTCAAGATTAGATGATAGTAGTGTACCATCCATATCTAATGCGATTAATTTCAAAATGACCACCTCTTTGCTTTTATTATACATAGTTATATAGAGGAAACATATAAACTTATCTTGGAAAGATTGTATTTTATCTAGCACGAACAGTTAGTAAAAGCTTGATAGATTCCAGCGTATTCATTTAAATATGCACTTTAATTTGTAACAAAAGTAGAGGTAAGTATGGGTATATTTCGTTATATGACTGTAATATTACAACAATATTACAAACGTCAACTTAGTGGAAAGTGCATGAAAACAGGGTTTTTAAGGGTATTTATAAAAATCGTAAAAAAAGTGTAATAAAATTCACGTAATTATATTGCAACGTAACAATAGTTATGTTACATTAATGTTACAAACGTTACGTTATTAACTTTAATGTAACGCTAACATAAAAACTATGAAATAAACATTTCTTAGAAATTAGATATAGATAATAAAGAAAAAGAGAGGAGAATGCAAAATGAAAGAGCAAGTATTACAAGTAACAAAAGGTGACTTCGTAGGATCAGCAAGTGGAGCGGTAGTATTAACAGCATTAATCGTATTTCTATCAAGCGTATTAGTATAATAGAAGATTTGTAATAAAGAAAAAGAGAGGAGAATGCAAAATGAAAGAGCAAGTATTACAAGTAACAAAAGGTGACTTCGTAGGATCAGCAAGTGGTAACGGCATTAATCGTATTTCTATCAAGCGTATTAGTATAATAGAAGTTTTAAATTATACAAAATGAAAGGAGAATGAGGAATATGAACAGTGAACAAGTGTTACAAGTAACAAAAATAGATTTATTAGGATCATTAGGTGGAGCGGTAGTATTAACATCATTTATTCTATTCCTTGCAAATGTATTAGTATGAGATATATAAATACAATCATTCAAAAAAAATAAAGACTCTAGCATATTAGTAAGTAGTTAATATGTTGGGGTCTTTTTTGTTTTCCTCTCATATATACCTTCAAGTATTAATATTCCCTCCGTCATGTAAAGAGAAAAAAGTCGAATTTTATATGTAAGAAAAAAAGAGGAATTTGACAGAAAAGATAGAAAATTTTAAAGGTCAGAATTTGTTAGCTTGCTAACTAATTTCTAATAACTTACGTTGGAAGCGTTTTCGGTTGGTTTTAATTATGGACCATTTAATCTATTACAGGGGGATGAGGATTTTATGAAACAAAAATCTATGGATACGCTAGCTGCACAAATGGAGGACTTTTTTCCAGTACGTGATGTAGATCATTTGGAATTTTACGTAGGAAATGCAAAGCAATCAAGTTATTACCTTGCGAGAGCATTCGGATTCAAAATTGTGGCTTACTCTGGGTTAGAAACTGGTAACCGTGAAAAGGTATCTTATGTTCTTGTGCAAAAAAATATGCGTTTTGTTGTGTCTGGAGCTTTAAGTAGCGACAATCGTATCGCAGAATTTGTAAAGACACATGGTGATGGTGTAAAAGATGTTGCTTTACTTGTTGACGATGTTGACAAAGCATACTCGGAAGCAGTGAAACGTGGTGCCGTTGCAATTGCTCCACCTGTGGAATTAACAGACGAGAACGGTACACTGAAAAAAGCAGTTATTGGTACGTATGGTGATACAATTCACACGCTTGTAGAGCGTAAAAATTATAAAGGAACATTTATGCCGGGATTCCAACAGGTGGAGTTTAATATTCCATTTGAAGAGTCAGGTTTAATTGCTGTAGACCACGTAGTTGGTAATGTTGAAAAAATGGAAGAGTGGGTTAGTTATTACGAGAACGTTATGGGCTTTAAACAAATGATCCATTTTGATGATGATGATATTAGTACAGAGTATTCAGCATTAATGTCGAAAGTTATGACAAATGGAAGTCGTATTAAGTTCCCTATTAACGAACCAGCAGATGGAAAGAGAAAATCACAAATTCAAGAATATCTAGAATTCTATAATGGAGCAGGTGTACAACATCTTGCTTTATTAACAAGCGATATCGTGAAAACAGTGGAAGCGCTTCGTGAAAATGGCGTGGAGTTTTTAGATACACCTGACACTTATTATGATGAGTTAAGTGCACGAGTTGGAAAAATTGATGAGGAAATTGATAGATTAAAAGAATTAAAGATTTTAGTAGATCGTGATGAGGAAGGATACTTACTACAAATCTTTACGAAACCAATTGTAGATCGTCCAACTTTATTTATTGAAATCATTCAACGTAAAGGTTCTCGCGGATTTGGAGAAGGGAACTTTAAAGCATTATTCGAATCAATTGAAAGAGAACAGGAACGTCGCGGAAACTTATAAGATTTGTATCCACCAGCAAAAGTCTTTTTGCTGGTGGAAATTTCATTTTCATAGGGAGGAATCATGATGAAATTTGTTACATTTCGTCTTCCTTCGAAAGAAATGCGAGCTGGATGGCTTGAAGGTGACAAAGTAATTGATATGAATCTTGCTAGTGATGGGAAATTACCTTCTTCTATGTTCGCCTTTTTAGAGAAAGCGGATGAGTATGTAGAAGTATTGCGCAAGATTAAGAATCCAGAAAAGGGTGTATATTCCTTAGAGGAAGTACAATTAGCGGCGGCAATTCCTAATCCGAGTAGCATTCGGGATTTTTACGCGTTTGAACAGCATGTAAAAACAGCTCGTGGCCGAAGAGGGTTAGATGTTGTACCTGAATGGTACGATTTCCCGGTTTTTTATTTTACGAACCATCGTGCTGTAATTGGTCCGGATGATTTTGTAATCGGTCCGAAGAAATCTAAAAAACTTGATTATGAGTTAGAGATTGCTTGCGTCATTGGGAAAGAAGGAAGAAATATTTCTCGTGAGCAAGCAGAGGAATACATTTTTGGTTATTGTATTATGAACGACTGGAGTGCAAGGGACTTACAAGCAACAGAAATGAAGGTAGGGCTCGGTCCGGCAAAAGGAAAAGATTTTGCAACTTCATTAGGAGCGCACCTTGTTACGAAAGAGGAACTAGAGGTTTATCGTAACGGTGATCGTTATGAGTTAGAGATGACTGCTCATGTAAATGGAAAGCTATTATCAAAGGGGAACTTCCAAGATATTTACTATACATTTGCTGAAATGATTGAACGTGCTTCAGAAGACGTCACGTTATATCCAGGCGATGTGATTGGTTCTGGGACAGTAGGGACAGGTTGTATTTTAGAACTGGGTACGGAAGAGTGGCTGCAAGATGGAGATGTTGTAGAACTTACGATTACTGGTTTAGGTACGTTACGTAATACGGTCAAAAAAGAAATGGAAGCAGGTGATGGGCATGTTTTATCGTCACATGGGGGAGCTACCTCATAAACGACATGTGCAATTCCGTAAAAAGGATGGATCGCTTTATCGTGAACAGGTAATGGGAACGAAAGGTTTTTCTGGTACGCAGTCTATTTTATATCATCATTATATGCCAACGGAAGTATCTCATTCGGCGGTATCACATTCCTGTCAGTTGCAGTATGAAGAAGATGTAGCTCTTGCTCATCGTCATTTTCGCACGAAAGAAAATAAAAAAACTGGCGATGCAGTAAGCGGAAGAAACTTTATGCTTGGGAATGAGGATTTATTAATTGGAGTAGTGACTCCAACGGAAAAAATGGACTATTTCTACCGTAATGGTGATGGCGATGAAATGTTATTTGTTCATTACGGAACAGGTAAAATTGAAACGATGTTTGGAACGATTTACTATCGAAAAGGTGATTATGTAACGATTCCAATTGGAACAATCTATCGTGTTATTCCAGATGAAGGAGAGACTAAGTTTCTTGTTGTAGAGGCAAATAGTCAAATTACAACGCCGCGTCGCTATCGCAATGAATACGGACAATTGTTAGAGCATAGTCCGTTTTGTGAGAGGGATATTCGTGGTCCTGAAAAATTAGAGACGTATGATGAAAAAGGTGAGTTTGTCGTAATGACAAAGTCGCGAGGGTATATGCATAAACATGTTTTAGGGCACCATCCGTTAGATGTTGTTGGATGGGATGGCTATTTATATCCGTGGGTCTTTAATGTAGAGGACTTTGAACCAATCACAGGCCGTATTCATCAGCCACCTCCAGTACATCAAACGTTCGAAGGTCACAATTTCGTTATTTGCTCTTTCGTACCACGTTTATACGACTATCATCCAGAATCTATTCCGGCACCATATTATCATAGTAACGTGAATAGTGATGAAGTACTGTACTATGTAGAAGGAAACTTTATGAGCCGGAAAGGTGTGGAAGAAGGCTCTATTACACTTCATCCGAGCGGAATTCCTCATGGGCCGCATCCAGGGAAAATAGAGGCGAGTATAGGGAAAAAAGAAACGCTTGAATTAGCTGTTATGATAGACACATTCCGTCCGCTTCGTATTGTAAAACAAGCACATGAGACGGAAGATGAAAAATATATGTATAGCTGGATTGAAGAAGGTTCACATACTGTGAAATAGGTAAAAAGAGGCATGCTCAATAATTGAGCATGCCTCTTTTGTGGAATCGACATGTATAATAATACCAAAAAAAAATACGGAAAGATATATAGAAACAACGATAAGGATATTGTATGTTCCGAAAGATTTCTACTTATTTCGACAAAAGTATTGACTGGGAAAAGTGCAATGAGTAAAATAAAAAAGCGAATTAAAAATTTTCAGAAAATTTAAAACTTGGAGGAGCATGCATATGAAGCAAATTTTTCAAAAAAAGCCTATTGCAAAGTTAATGCAAGAAAGTAAGCAAAAGACGCTAGCGAGAACATTGGGCGCATTGGATTTAACTATGCTTGGAATCGGGGCAATTGTTGGAACAGGTATTTTTGTTCTAACGGGCGTGGTAGCAGCAAAACATTCTGGACCAGCTATTATATTATCATTTGCGATAGCCGCGTTAGCCTGTGCCTTTGCTGCATTTTGTTATGCTGAATTTGCTTCTTCAGTTCCTGTCTCAGGCAGTGTGTATACGTACACATATGCGACGATGGGAGAGGTATTCGCATTTTTAATTGGATGGGACTTAATGCTAGAGTATTTACTCGCTACATCTGCTGTAGCAAACGGTTGGTCCGCTTATTTTCAATCTTTATTAAAGGGATTTGGGATACATATTCCTACCATTCTCTCCTCGGCCCCTGGTACAGGAAAGGGTGGAATAATTGATTTGCCTGCGGTTCTAATTATTTTAGTGATGACAGTTCTTTTATCTAGAGGTGTTCGTGAAAGTGCACGAATAAATAATATTATGGTGTTTATTAAATTAGCGGTTGTTCTCATATTTATCTTTGCTGGTTTTAATTATGTAAAACCTGAAAATTGGACACCTTTTATGCCGTTTGGCTTAGATGGTGTAATGGCTGGAGCTGCTACAGTGTTTTTCGCATTTATAGGATTTGATGCAGTTTCAACGGCAGCAGAAGAAGTGAAACGTCCACAACGTGATTTACCAATTGGCATTATTGCATCTTTATTAATTTGTACGGTTCTTTATATTGTTGTTTCACTTATTTTGACAGGAATTGTTCCATACGGACAGTTAAATATATCAGATCCAGTTGCTTTTGCGCTTCAATTTATTGGACAAGATAGTTTAGCAGGAGTAATTTCAGTAGGAGCAATTACAGGAATTACAACAGTAATGTTAGTTATGATGTATGGGCAAGTACGTGTTTCGTATGCAATGAGTAGAGATGGATTATTGCCGAAGCGTCTTGCTAAAGTCCATCCAAAATTTAAAACACCATTTTTAAATACATGGACAACAGGAATTATTGCAGCGCTTATTTCAGGATTAATAGATTTAAATGTGTTAGCGCATCTTGTAAATATGGGGACTCTATCAGCCTTCGCACTTGTAGCTGTTGCTGTTATTGTAATGAGAAGAACTCATCCTGATTTACCAAGAGCATTTAAGGCGCCGCTTGTACCATTTTTACCAGCATTAACGGTGATTTTTTGTTTATACTTAATGCTTCAATTATCCGGAACGGCTTGGATTAGTTTTGGAGTATGGATGGTTATCGGTATTGCGGTTTATTTCTTATATAGCCGAAAACATAGTGCTTTAAATAATAGTAAAGACGAAGATGATGCAGCAAATTTATAAGTAGAAAAATCCATCCTAATTCAGTTAGGGTGGTTTTTTTAGTGTGCCCAGCATGCACAACAACTCGGTGGTGAAAGTCCACTACAGGCTTGGCAGTAGGAACTGTTAGCGAAAGACAAGGGTGTCCATGGTGACGTGGAATCTGAAGGAAGTCGGACGCAAACTCTCGAACTGACGAACAGAAATTGGATACAAGGCTGACTTGGGACGGATGAGCTTGCTAAACAAAGCGAAGTCCAATACTGCCCAAATCCCATACAGTAAATCCAGCAGTTACATGAGAGGAAAGTGGTTGTGCTTACCTGGGGAGGTCTCTTGAGGGTTATTCAATTAACAATCGGACTAGTGATAGTTTGATGAATCAAGAGAAGTCAGCAGAAGCCATAGTAGCTCCCCATTTGGAGCGAAGGGCTGAACAATCTTAAATCTTGAAAGAAACAAGGAGGTGGATTCATCCCGCGGAAACACAGAAAACGTCGCGGTATAGACCAAAAGACGGCTACTTATGGATGGATAAGCTGGAAGCGAAAGAGTAAATAAGAGCGTGTAGGGATGGAAACATGGAAATGAAGAAACAGGATGGTATCGAATTAATTGACAGAATTGCATCTCATAAAAACATATGGGCTGCATATAAGAAAGTAAAATCAAATGGAGGTGCACCAGGGGTTGATGGAATAACCGTAGACCAACTGAAATCGCACTTATTAAAACATGAAGAACCTTTAAAACAAAAGCTAAAGGATGGTACTTATCAACCACAACCAGTGAGAAGAGTCGCCATACCTAAAGCAGATGGTTCTAAAAGGTATCTAGGTATCCCATGTGTGCTGGACCGAGTGGTTCAACAAGCAATACTACAAATCATTTATCCAATCATTGACCCACATTTTTCTGACAAAAGTTTCGGCTTTCGAAAAGGAAGAAACGCTCATCAAGCGATTCAACTAGCGGAGAAGTATTATGAAGAAGGCTATCGTACAGTCGTAGACTGTGACTTGAAAAGCTACTTCGATACAATCCATCATCAACGACTGAGAGCTTATCTAGAAGAATTTCTAACAGATAAAATTGTGCTAAAACTCATCTGGAAATTTCTGCGTTCTGGAATATTAGATAAAGATATTTTTATTGATACAACTGAGGGTGCACCTCAAGGTGGTCCATTATCTCCTATTCTAGCAAATGTTTACCTCAATAAGCTAGATAGAGAACTAGAAAAACGAGAACATCGTTTTATACGCTATGCAGATGATTTTGTCATTTACGTAAAATCGCCAAGAGCTGGGGAAAGAGTAATGGCAAGCGTTAGGAAATTTATCGAAGATGAATTAGGCTTAACAATTAACGAAAAGAAAAGTAAAGTTTGTGGAGCAACTGCCTCTACTTTCTTGGGATTTCACCTTCAAAATCTGAGGGGAAAGTTGGATGCCGACCAAGTAAAGCAAGTAAAAGTAGATTTAAAGACAAATTGAAGAAATTAACAAGCCGTAAAAAGGCAGGAACCTTCAAAGAAATTGTCGATAGAATCAATCGAACAACAGTCGGCTGGATTAATTATTATGGAATTGCAAATATGAAAACATTCATTATCAGCATACAAGGATGGTTAAATCACAGATTACGTCAATTAATATGGAAAAGATGGAAACGTGTCCGCACAAGGTACACCAAATTACGTCAATACGGAATTGAACATGATGAAGCGATGAAGATTGCGAATTCAAGGAAAGGATATTGGCGTATTTCACGAAGTGAAACACTACACCGAGCCATTACAAAAGAAAAACTCATAAAATGGGGGCTGAAAGATTTATCCCAACTTTATGAGCAACGATACTTAAAAGGTTGAACCGCCGTATACGGAACCGTACGTACGGTGGTGTGAGAGGTCGACTAGCCAATTAATGGCTAGTCTCCTACTCGATTTCCGAAAATTTACATTCTTCTGAAATTATTATAAGATGATTGTTGGTGAACTAAAGGGGTGGAATGATGAAAAATACGTGGCATGAGTTAAGAGAGATGGACCGTAACGTATGGATACGGTTTATTGGTGAGACGTTAAATGGAATTGCAATGATGATGTTGATGCCTTTTTTTGCATTATATTTAAAAGATAAGGTAGATTCATTATTGCAGGTTGGAGTTATTATGGCGCTTTCTCCAATTGCTGCAAGCTTTGGATCAATTATAGGGGGAAGAATTGCTGATATATATGGAAGAAAGCCAATTATGATATTTTCGATGACGAGTAATGCGGTATTAATGCTCGGTTTTTTATTTATAGAAGGATTTATTCCTTACGCGATTTTATCTGTTTTTTTAGGATTAAGTAATTCGCTATTTCATCCAGCTGCATCAGCGATGGTTGCGGATGTAACAATTCCAGAAAAGAGAACAGAAGCATACGGATTATTGCGAATGGGGCACAATATAGGTGCTGCAATTGGCCCGATAATGGGCGCTTCAGTAGTTATGTTTTCGAAGAATCTTGTGTTTATTATTGCCTCTTCTACGATGTTATTTTATGCATTACTTGTATTCATTCTTATCCAAGAGACAATGCCAAAGAACGTGAATAAAGAAGAGAATAAAGAAAAGGAATCAGGGGCGGTTTGGAAAATATTAATGAGAGATAAGGCACTAGTGATTTATTTATTAGCAGGTATCATTATTTCGATGGGATTTTCTCAAACAGAAGGCATGTTGCCACTGCACTTTGATAATGAAATGAAAGGTATTTTTGGAACTAACAACCCATATCCATATTTAATGGCTTTAAATGGACTATTAGTTGTGTTGTTTCAATTTCCAATTTCAAAATGGGCCACAGATAAACCTGTCGGGAAGACGATGTTATATGGTGCATGTTTGTTCGGGATTGGTTTGTTCTTTATAGGGTGGTTACCGAAGTGGTTTGGAGAATTTGATGCAAATGCTATGATTATTTTAATCACGTTGCTGTTTGTTTATGCCATATATACATTAGGTGAGATGATTATGTCGCCTGTACAGATGACGTTTGTAGCGAATTTGGCTCCTGAGCATTTGAGAGGGACTTATATGGGAGCTGCGAGTTTGCAGTGGATTACAGGAGGTGCACTCGGTCCACTCCTTGGAGGTTTTTTATTGGACCGATTACTTGGCCACTTTCTATTTACAATTTTAGCTATAGGATGTGTAGTTGCAGGTATTGTATATGTTTCTTTAGATCGTCTCGTTGAACAAAGGCAAAAAGGCACACTGACTAAACAATCTTCTTAATGAGTAGATGACATACACAAAAAGGGGATTTCTACATATTCTAGGTACATAACTAGATTGAGTTGTAATTTTATATATGTATGAAGAAATTTAAGTGAAAAAAGTATAGAAAACCAATAAGTGGTGTCATTTATTTATTTGTGGAAGTTACATTTTATTTCAAATAGGAACTACCTATTTTTATAAAAAGTGCTAAAATAGAAAAATGAAAACAATTGGTTAGGGTGATTTCAGTGACAAAAATTAAATTAGGTTTATTATATGGTGGAAAATCAGCTGAGCATCAAGTTTCGCTACAAACGGCTCTTGCTGCTATTAAAGCATTAAATCAAGATAAATTCGAGATTCATCCGATTTATATTACAGAACAAGGTCAATGGGTGCGCGGTGAGCGTATTGAAGGTGAAGTAACAGATGTTGAAGTTCTAAAAATGAGCGGTGCAGAAAATGCGATTTCTCCGTTATCATTAAGCACAGAGATCATTCCATCTGCAGCTTCTGAGGAAAATGCTATCGACGTTATTTTCCCATTATTACATGGACCAAATGGTGAAGATGGAACGGTTCAAGGATTATTAGAATTAATGAACATTCCTTATGTAGGAAATGGTGTTCTAGCATCTGCTGCTGGCATGGATAAAGTTGTTATGAAAAACATCTTTGCAGAAGCTGGATTAAAACAAGCAAAATATGCATCATTCATTCGTAGCACATGGGAAAAAGATTGTGAAACAGCATATGAAAAAGTAGAAGAAGTTTTAGGATATCCTTGCTTCGTAAAACCAGCAAACCTTGGTTCAAGTGTTGGTATTAATAAGTGTAAAAATCGTGAAGAGCTTGAGAATGCATTTGAAGAGGCGTTCCAATTTGACCGCAAAATTATTGTAGAAGAAAATATTATTGGACGTGAAGTAGAAGTTGGTGTACTAGGTAATGATGAACCGAAATGTTCAGTTGTAGGTGAAATCGTACCGAAAAAAGACTTCTATGATTATAAGTCGAAATATATCGATGGTGATACAGCGTTAATTATTCCAGCTGAAATGACAGAAGAAGAGTCTAATGTTATTAAGCGAGATGCGATTATTGCATTTCAATCTTTAGATGGTGCTGGATTAACAAGAGCTGATTTCTTCTTAACGAAAGATGGAGAAGTATATATTAACGAAGTGAATACGATGCCAGGATTTACGCCGTTTAGTATGTTCCCTCTATTATGGCAACATACTGGATTACCGTATCCGGAATTAATTGAAGAGCTAATCAATTTAGCAATTGCGCGTCACGAGGAAAAACAAAAAATTAAATATACAATCTAACAAAAAAGGAGGAAGCACTATTCGCAGGAATAGTGCTTCCTCTATGTAAGGAGTGTTTTCATGATAAATCGAACGTTAAAACAAGTAGAGCAGATGGTAAATGGTACGGGATTAGCAGAGCAATATGAGGGAATTACTATACAAGGAGTGTCTATTGATACGAGAAAAATTGAAAAGGGAAACTTATATGTTCCAATTCAAGGTGAACGTTTCGATGGACATGCTTTTGTAGACAAAGCTGTTGAAAATGGTGCTGTGGCGACATTATGGATGAAAGATGTAGCAAATCCACCTGAGAATCTTCCAGTTATTTTTGTAGAAGACACGCTATCGGCATTACAAATGTTAGCGAAAAATTATCGCGATCAATTGGATGTTAAGGTTATTGGTGTGACAGGTAGTAACGGTAAAACATCTACAAAAGATATTGTAACAAGTCTTCTTGCAACTAAATTCAAAGTTCAAAAAACAGAAGGCAACTTCAATAACCATATCGGGTTACCTCTTACTATTTTAAACTTAGAAGAAAATACAGAAGTAGCTGTATTAGAAATGGGTATGTCGAGCCGAGGGGAAATTGAATTTTTATCTAAGTTAGCACGTCCAAATGCAGCTATCATTACGAACATTGGTGAGGCACATTTAATGGACTTAGGCTCTCGTGAGGCGATTGCTGAAGCGAAATTAGAAATTGTGACAGGATTACAAGAAGGTGGAGTATTCGTATATAACGGAGATGAGCCATTATTAACAAATCGTGTTCCTGAAATGAATTTAATAGCGGAAACAGTTACGTTTGGTGACGCTAGAGCAAATGATTACTATCCAACGACTGTAACATTACAGGCAACTGGGACGCACTTTAAAATGAATAGAGAAGAAAATATTTCATTCTATCTACCAGTATTAGGAAAACACAATGTGTACAATACGCTTGCTTCAATGGCGATTGCGAAACATTTCGGTGTAACTTGGGAAGAGATGAAAGAAGGTCTAGTAACACTTCAAATGACAGGCATGCGTATGGAGATTGTAAAAACAAATAGTGGTTTAACAATTATCAATGATGCCTATAATGCAAGTCCAACAGCTATGGAAGCAGCATTCCATTTAATGAATGGTTTAGATGGATTTGCTAAAAAGATTGTTGTACTCGGCGATATGTTAGAGCTTGGAAATCAAGAAGTACAGTTTCATTATGAAGTAGGTAAATTAATCGATCCAGCAAAAATCTCATATGTGTTCACATATGGTAAATTAGGGGCTCAAATTGCTGAAGGAGCGAAAATTAATTTCCCTACTGAGCGTGTAAAAGCGTATGATAATAAAGAAGAGCTAGCGAAAGAGTTACAAGCAGTAGTTGATGTGAAAGATGTTGTATTAATAAAAGCATCTCGCGGTATGAAATTAGAAGAAGTAATTACGATGTTGAAATAATTGGTGTATATAAATAGGGATGATAGATGCGAAAATAGAAGAAACTTATAATAAGCGCTTACAGTAAACATAAAAAAATAAAAGTGAAGAAAAAAACTCTGAATATGAAAATAAGGTAACAGTTGGGTTTGCTTTTTGCACATACAAAACTTATAATTGATAAAGTGTAATAACGTTTAGAAGTATTTTCGCGAAGAATATACGCCCGTTTATATACGTGAGCATTCAGGAAAAGGGCTTTTCCGCAAATTCGGAAAACGCCTTTTTTTAAATGATAAGTATAGGATAGAAAAGGAGAAGTAACATTGACAACATTTCGAGAATTAGGATTAAGTGAATCTTTACTGCAATCTGTTGAAAGTATGGGCTTTGAAGAGGCTACACCGATTCAAGCTGAGACAATTCCACATGCATTGCAAGGTAAAGATATTATTGGGCAAGCACAAACAGGTACAGGGAAAACGGCAGCATTCGGATTACCACTATTAGATAAAGTGGATACAAATAAAGAAGCAGTTCAAGGTATTGTTATCGCGCCAACGCGTGAATTAGCAATTCAAGTTGGAGAAGAGTTATACAAAATTGGTAAACACAAGCGCGTTCGTATTCTACCAATTTATGGTGGTCAAGATATTAACCGCCAAATTCGTGCTCTAAAAAAACACCCACACATTATTGTTGGTACGCCGGGTCGTATTTTAGATCATATTAACCGTAAAACACTTCGTTTACAAAACGTAGAGACTGTTGTTCTTGACGAAGCGGATGAAATGTTAAACATGGGCTTCATTGAAGATATTGAAGCGATTTTAACAGATGTGCCAGAAACACATCAAACATTATTATTCTCAGCGACAATGCCAGATCCAATCCGTCGTATTGCTGAGCGTTTCATGACTGAGCCTCAACACATTAAAGTAAAAGCAAAAGAAGTAACAATGCCAAACATTCAGCAGTTCTATTTAGAAGTGCAAGAAAAGAAAAAGTTTGACGTGTTAACACGCTTACTAGATATTCAATCTCCAGAGCTTGCAATCGTATTCGGTCGTACAAAGCGTCGTGTTGATGAATTATCAGAAGCGTTAAACTTACGTGGTTATGCAGCAGAAGGTATTCACGGTGACTTAACACAAGCGAAGCGTATGTCTGTATTACGTAAATTTAAAGAAGGTGCTATTGAAGTTCTTGTTGCAACAGACGTTGCTGCACGTGGTCTTGATATTTCAGGCGTAACACACGTATATAACTTCGATATCCCACAAGATCCAGAATCATACGTTCACCGTATCGGTCGTACTGGCCGTGCTGGTAAAAAAGGTATTGCAATGCTATTTGTAACACCACGTGAATCAGGACAATTAAAAAATATCGAGCGCACAACAAAACGTAAAGTTGATCGTATGGAAGCACCGACACTTGACGAGGCATTAGAAGGTCAACAACGTTTAATCGCTGAAAAACTTCAAAGCACAATTCAAAATGAGAATTTATCATACTACAAGCGTATTGCAGAAGAAATGTTAGAAGAGAACGACTCTGTAACAGTAGTAGCTGCTGCTTTAAAAATGATGACAAAAGAGCCAGATACAACTCCAATCGCTTTAACATCGGAACCACCAGTTGTTTCAAGAGGTGGCGGTTCTAAAAAACGCGGCGGTAACGGAGGCGGATACCGTGATGGTAACCGTAATCGTAGTCGTGACGGACGCGGCGGTGGCGATGGTCGTAACCGTGATCGCAATCGTGATGGACGCGGTGGTGGCGATGGCCGTAACCGTGATCGCAATCGTGATGGCGGTAGCCGTGGTCGTAAAGGCGAAGGTCAAGGTCGTCCTGGATCTTCAAATGGACGCGGCGAAAGAAAACATCATAGCCGTCCACAAGCTTAATAAAAAAAGAGAATGCCCTTTGCGGGCATTCTCTTTTTTTATTTCTGTAATTGTACATACTACATAATAACTTGTGTAGAAAAGAGGTGCTACATGCTTGTAAGACTTGGGTATGTTGCGATGAGTGTACATGTAAAGAACGCATCTCCATCTCAAACGATGACATATGCGCAGTTTCAACGAATTGATGACCGAGAGGCTGCAATTCGTAAACTTGAAAGAATTGCTAATTCAAATTTAGAAAATTGTTTACGGTTATTGAAGCATAATAAAGGGCATGATATATCTTTCTTTCGGCTTAGTTCCAAGCTCGTTCCATTAGCAAACCATGAGGAGTTGTTAGAGTGGAAATATATACGCCCCTTAAAAGAAAATTTAAAAGTGCTAGGTGATTACGCTATTCGAATGAATATGCGTATTGATTTCCATCCAGATCATTTTGTTGTGCTGAATTCACCTGAGGAGAAAATTTTTAAGCAATCTGTAAAAACATTGCAGATGCATAAAAAATTATTAAAAGGTATGGGAATTGAACATAAGCAACGATGCGTATTACATGTGGGTGGAGGTTATAACGATAAGGAGCTCGCATTAGAACGCTTTATAGAAAATTGGTCAAGTGTTCCAAGAGGTATCCAAGAGATGGTCATATTAGAAAATGATGATACGACCTTTTCTTTAGAAGAAACATTGTATTTAGGTGAAAAGTTAGATATTCCAGTCGTGTTTGATTTGCATCACCATATGATGAATCATGATCGAGAAGATTGGCATGAAGATTGGGCGCGTGTTGTACATACGTGGGAGTCGTCTTTGTTACCAGTGAAAATGCACATTTCTAGTCCTAGAGAAGGGAAAGACCCGAGAGCGCATGCGGACTTTATTGACGTAGATACTTTTTTATCTTTTTTAAAAAAGATAAAGGGAAGTGTTCCGCAAATTGATTGTATGATTGAGGCGAAGAAGAAGGATGAGTCTTTATTTCAATTAATGAGAGATTTAAGTAAACAAACAGAGGTAGAAATTGTCGATGGTGCGAGCTTTTATATTAAATAAGCTCTGCACCATCGAATTTTTTTGCTAATAAAGGAGTGCAAATACCACCAATGATCAATCCTGTTAAATGACTTATAGGGTTAGCGGAGGGATTGAAGAAAGTGAATAGTAGTAATATACATATCATGATTGAAAAAATAGCAATGTCTCTTGAGTTGGAAGAACGATATCGACTATACAATAGAAATAATTGTGCTCCTAGCAATCCAAAAATACCACCAGATGCCCCGGCATGAATATATTCAAGTGGCATAATAAGGTAAGAAGAAATATTTCCAAGAATGCCAGAAAGGAAAAAAATAATGATGAAAGAAAAGTGCCCTAGTTGTTTTTCAATAGAAGAGCCAAGTACAAATAAACAAATACTATTAGAGAGGAAATGTTGTAAGTCTACATGTACAAGTAAGGAAGTTATGAGACGCCACCATTCTCCTTTAGCGATATATTCATTATAGGATGCCATGGGAAAGAGAAAAAAGTCGCCTAACATAATCATGACTAATTGTATGAGAAGTAAAGCGATGACGATTGGTTGTAAGGGAATGCGGACGGATGGCATTAGCATGTTGTTAGTATCACTCCTTTTGCATCAGAAAGATTCTCTGTTATTCTTACAGTATGAAAAAAGAAAGCTAAATAGAAGAAGGGGATTTTGAAATGATTGTAGGGATTGGAATCGATATTATTGAATTGAATCGAATTGAAAAAATGCTAGATGGAAAGCTTAAATTTATGGAGCGTATTTTAACTGAAAGTGAACGTAATGTTGCTAAGGAACTGAAGGGAAGTCGTCTTACAGAGTTTGTAGCTGGAAGATTTGCAGCGAAAGAGGCGTATTCAAAAGCGGTAGGGACTGGTATCGGGAAAGAAGTAAGTTTTTTAGATATTGAAGTAAGAAATGATGATAGAGGTAAGCCGATTGTCGTTACAAGTACAGAGCATATTGTTCATTTATCAATTAGTCATAGTAGGGAATTTGCTGTTGCTCAAGTTGTTTTAGAAAGCTCGTCACGCTAGTCTGCATATTTTATATCTTTGTCTCATATATTTGATGTAGCGATAAGGAAGGCACATCTTCCATTCATTTATAGGGGCAAAGGGGCTGAAGTGATGAAAAGGCGTCTGTTTTTAGTTCTTGTCGGTTTATTAACCGTTTTTGTGTTGGCGGGTTGTATGGAAAAGAAACAAGATGATGTTGTGAGAGATTTAGAGGCGAAAGTAAAAGGGATGAAAAGTTATCAAGCTGAAGCAAAACTATCTATTAAAACAGGGAATGAGCCTCAGGAGTATAAAGTAGAAATATGGCATAAGGAACCTTCTTTTTATCGTGTGAATTTGCAGAATGCGAAGAAAGACCAAAGCCAAATTATTTTAAGGAATGAAGAAGGGGTATTTGTATTAACGCCAGCGCTTAATAAGAGTTTCCGTTTCCAAAGTGATTGGCCACAAAATAGTAGCCAAGCTTATTTATATGAATCCCTTGTGAGAGATATTTTGCAGGATAAGAAAAACCTTACTTTTGAAAAAACAGATAAGTATTATATTTTTAAAACAAAAACAAACTATCAACATCAAAACATGTTACCAAAACAAGAGATTACATTGAAGAAAAGTGATTTAACACCAGTTTCGGTGAAGTTAATGGATAATGATCAAAATGTTCTTGTGAAAGTAGATTTCTCAAAAGTGAAATTTGATGCGAAATTTGATAAAGGTGCATTTGATACGAAACAAAATATGTCTAGAGCGCAAGTAGATGTTCCAACAACGGCGAAAGAAGACAAACCATTTGCGATTTTGTATCCGCGTGATACGCCGCAAGGTATGGTTTTGAAAGATGAAAAAGAGTTGAAGACAGACAGTGGCAAGCGTGCGATACTCACATACACTGGAAGTAAGAAATCCTTTACTTTGATACAAGAAAAGGCAAAAGTTGCAGAGGCTTCGTCAGCGATAAGTGTGAGCGGAGAATTGGTTGATCTTGGCTTTACAATTGGGGCATTGACGAAAGATTCTTTAACGTGGTCGCATAACGGAGTAGAATATATGCTCGTGTCTAAAGGTTTAGAGCCGAAGGAGCTATTAATGGTTGCTCGTTCAGTTACAGAGAAGCAAGTGAAGTAAACTTCTTAGACGTGGTGATATATGTGCACCACGTCTTTTCTTAGTTTGAAGGGTGGATTTCATAAAAGAAGCATATAAAAGAATAAGCTTCGCATATCGTGTATAAGGAAGTGTATTTATGGAAGAAGCACCATTTTACCGTGACACTTGGGTGGAAGTGGATTTAGATGCGATCTATAACAATATTACACACATTAAAAATTTCATTCCAAGTAATGTAGAGATTTTTGCTGTAGTTAAAGCGAATGCATATGGACACGATTATGTACCAGTAGCTAAAACGGCATTAGAAGCAGGGGCGACAAGGTTAGCGGTTGCCTTTTTAGATGAAGCTTTAGTGCTTCGAAGGGCTGGTATTACTGTGCCGATTTTAGTGTTAGGTCCTTCCCCGCCTCGTGATGTCAACGTAGCTGCTGAAAATGATGTAGCGTTAACTGTTTTTCAAAAAGAATGGGTGGATGAAGCGATCAAACTTTGGGATGGTTCATCTATAATGAAATACCATATTAATTTCGATAGTGGCATGGGAAGAATTGGAATACGCGAACGCAAAGAATTAAAAGGGTTTTTAAAGAGTTTAGAAGGTGCACCATTTTTAGAATTAGAAGGAGTTTATACGCATTTTGCAACAGCGGATGAGGTGGAGACTTCTTACTTTGATAAGCAATATAACACATTTTTGCAGCAGTTAAGTTGGTTGAAAGAATTCGGAGTAGATCCTAAGTTTGTCCATACAGCTAATAGTGCTGCAACGCTACGTTTTCAAGGGATTACATTTAATGCAGTACGAATTGGCATTGCGATGTATGGGTTATCCCCATCTGTAGAAATACGCCCTTTTTTACCGTTTAAATTAGAGCCAGCGCTATCATTGCATACGAAAGTTGCTCATATTAAACAGGTGATTAAAGGGGATGGAATTAGTTATAACGTCACTTATCGAACGAAAACGGAAGAATGGATTGCAACCGTTGCAATTGGATATGCAGATGGATGGCTTAGAAGGTTACAAGGGTTTGAAGTGCTTATAAATGGTAAAAGGGTACCGATTGTAGGTCGAGTAACAATGGATCAATTCATGATACATCTTCCTTGTGAAGTGCCGCTTGGTACGAAAGTTACACTCATTGGAAGACAAGGTGATGAGTATATTAGTGCTACTGAGGTTGCTGAATACTCCGGGACCATTAATTATGAGATTATTGCGACGATAAGTTTCCGTGTGCCGAGAATATTTATACGGCATGGTAAGGTTGTAGAGGTAATTAATTATTTGAATAATATATAGAAGGTAGTATGTTTTGCTTCTTGTCATTTGAGAGGACTGTTCATTGGTTAAGAATAAGCTCGTTTTTGATGAGAAGCTTTGTACTTATAGTTACTTTTAACATAATTTAACGTGAATTTTGCGGAGAAACTCTTTCGCTTCTTGTTTGTAATGAGATAAAAAATAAAAGAATATGAATGTTTTGTTTGTGAATTGGAAAACATAAGCAAGGAATAAGGAAGTCTTTGCAACAGGCTCCATACAATGGTATTATTACAATAGGTGTCATATATATATTTGGGTGTGTAGTTGACGGTGGAGGTGTATTTTTGTGTCCGAATCAAGTGTAACTACTGAAATCGTGGTTCGGTTGCCAAAGCAAATGGTAACGGAATTGGACGGAATTGGAAAACAAGAGAATAAGAATCGCCATGAACTAATTTGCCAGGCAACACAACTGTTATTGCGTCAACATAAGACGAAGAAACGCTACCAACATGAATCAATGCGACGTGGGTACATTGAAATGGGAAAAATTAATCTTGGTATTGCATCTGAAGCTTTCTTAGCAGAGTATGAAGCAGCTCATACAGTAGAACGCTTAGTTAGCGGGGGGTAATATTTTGATTGTAAAACGCGGCGACGTGTATTTTGCAGACCTTTCCCCAGTTGTTGGTTCTGAGCAAGGAGGCGTTCGTCCGGTTCTTGTCATTCAAAATGACATCGGAAATCGTTTTAGTCCAACGGTGATTGTAGCGGCTATTACTGCACAGATTCAAAAAGCTAAATTACCCACTCATGTGGAAATTGATGCGAAAAAGTACGGTTTTGAGAGAGATTCTGTTATTTTACTTGAGCAGATTCGAACAATCGATAAGCAGCGCTTAACGGACAAAATCACTCACTTAGATGAAGTGATGATGATTCGTGTAGATGAAGCGCTACAAATTAGTTTAGGACTAATAGATTTTTAAATCGGCAGTTTAAGTTGCTCTCTTTACAGGGCAACTTTTTTTTATTATAGAGGAGGTTACGGTTGTATATGGAAATGGTAGATAATCGACAAGCGTTAATGAAAATGTTAGTGAAGGAATTAGGCTTTACCGAAAAGCAAGTTCGTCATGTTATTCAATTAACAGAAGAAGGTAACACAGTTCCATTTATTGCTCGTTACCGAAAAGAATGGACAGGCTCTTTGGATGAAGTGCAAATTCGTGTAATTTTAGAGAGATGGCAATATATGATGCAGCTTGAAGATAGGAAAGAAGAGGTCCTTCGTCTTATTGATGAGAAGGGGAAACTGACAGAAGAGTTACGTCAGCAAATTGTTAAGGCTGTAAAGTTGCAAGAAGTAGAAGATTTATATCGTCCATATAAAGAGAAAAGAAGAACGAAAGCAACGATTGCGAAAGAAAAAGGACTAGAGCCGTTAGCTGAATGGTTATTGTTATATAAGAAAGAAGATCCAAATCAGAAGGCAGTGGAGTTTATTAACGCAGAGAAAGAAGTACAGTCTGCAGAAGAGGCATTGCAAGGTGCCCAAGACATTATTGCAGAAATCGTTTCAGATGAAGCGGCGTATCGTAGTTGGATTCGAAATGTTACTTTTAGAAAAGGTGTTATGTCTTCGTCCGTAAAAGATGAAGAGAAAGATGAAAAGAATATATATGAAATGTATTACAGTTATGAAGAACCGTTGCAGAAGGTAGTACCGCATCGTGTATTAGCGATGAACCGCGGTGAGAAAGAAGATATATTGAGAGTTTCTGTTGTTCCACCAGTAGATGAGATAGTAACTTTCTTATATAAGAAAGTAATTCGTGATAATGATTCTAAAAGTGCACATTATGTAAAGTTAGCGATTGAGGATGGTTATAAACGATTGATTCAATCCTCTATTGAGAGAGAGATTCGAAAAGAATTAACAGAAACAGCTGAGGAACAAGCGATACATATTTTCTCTGAGAACTTACGTAATTTGTTATTACAACCTCCAATGAAAGGGAAGGTTGTGTTAGCGGTAGATCCTGCATATAGAACGGGTTGTAAATTAGCTATTGTAGACGATACGGGGAAAGTTCTATATATTGATGTTATTTATCCGCATCCACCAGTGCGTAAATATGAAGATGCAAAAACGAAAGTTCTTTCTATTATAGATAAATATCAAGTTGAAATGATTGCGATTGGGAATGGTACAGCTTCTAGAGAATCGGAAGAATTTATAGTTGATGTATTACAAAATGTGAAACAAGAAGTCTTCTATATTATTGTGAACGAGGCTGGTGCGAGTGTGTATTCGGCTTCTGATTTAGCACGTGAGGAATTCCCGGATTTACAGGTTGAAGAAAGAAGTGCTGTTTCTATCGGCAGACGTCTGCAAGATCCGCTTGCTGAACTTGTAAAGATTGACCCTAAATCAGTTGGGGTTGGACAATATCAACATGATGTATCGCAAAAGAGGTTGAATGAATCATTGACGTTTGTAGTAGAGACGGCAGTTAACCAAGTCGGTGTGAATGTAAATACAGCTTCAGTTGCTTTATTACAATATGTTTCGGGTTTATCGAAAACTGTTGCGAAAAATATTGTGGCAAAGCGTGAAGAAGAAGGGAAATTTACAAAACGAACAGACTTAAAGAAAATACCTCGTCTAGGTGCGAAGACATATGAACAATGTATAGGTTTCTTACGTATATTAGAAGGGGCAAATCCGTTAGATAGAACGGGTATTCATCCAGAGCAATATAAAAATGTTGAATTGTTATTGAAGAGTCTAGGGTTATCAAAAGATGATGTAGGGCAGCCGCAGTTGCAAAAGAGCTTAGAAGAAGTGGAGATTTCTAAGTTATCGGAAGAAACGGGAGTTGGAGAACCGACGCTAGTTGATATTATAGATGCACTCATTAGTCCAGAGCGAGACATGAGGGATGAGTTGCCTAAACCGCTTCTGAAAAAAGGGATTTTGAAATTAGAAGATTTAAAACGTGGTATGGAACTGGAAGGAACAGTTCGTAACGTTGTTGATTTTGGCGCTTTTGTTGATGTAGGTGTAAAACAAGATGGTTTAGTACATATTTCTAAACTGAGTAAACAGTATGTGAAGCATCCGTTAGATATTGTATCTGTCGGACAAATCGTCAAAGTATGGGTAGATGATATTGATACGAAAAAAGGTCGCGTTGCACTATCTATGTTGCCGATTGAATAGTAAGAGAAGAGAGCAGATGAAACTGCTCTTTTTTTATGGGATAAAATGTGTAATGGATTATGAGCTTTGGTGTATTTTGCTATAATAAAACCAGCACTCATTTAGTAATTTAATTTGATGCCGGTTTTTTTCAAAATATGCGCGTTGCATTTGTTTTTTTAGCCACGTAGGCATAGGAATCCCTCCTTGTTTAATCCTACTCTCAAAAATCTAAGGTACTATTGATGAGAGGTTGGTGAGTGGATTTCTATTTATGCTATGTTTTTAGAAACCACGCTTCTTGAATGAGGATGGGTATATGTACTATTTAATATATGTATAAGGGAGGAGAAAAGTGTAAAAATATTTTTTAGTTTAGGAGGAATGAGAGTGGATGCGCAAGAAATACAGCGTCTGGTGGAAGAAGTATCACTACAATACTTCGGAATGCCATTTTTACATAAAGCTATGTTTAATAGTAGGTTGCGTACAACTGGTGGACGTTATCTATTGAATACACACAATATTGAACTGAATTATCGATATTACGAAATATATGGGAAAGAAGAGTTAGTCGGAATCATTAAACATGAGCTTTGTCATTATCACTTACATATTACAGGAAGGGGCTATAAGCACCGGGATAGAGATTTTCGTGAATTGTTAAAAGAAGTTGATGCGCCACGCTTCTGTAAACGAATAATTAATGAAGAGAAGAAAAAGAAGGTTTATACGTATGAATGTATGGGCTGTTTGCTTCAATATGTAAGAAGACGTCAAATAAATACCAAAAGATATGTCTGCGGAAAGTGTAAGGGAAAACTGAAGCTGATAAAGAAAACATCTTGACAGTGAAAACGCAATCCAGTATATTATAAACATGTCACGTGTGTACAAGATGCTGTGAAAAAACATCTTGACTTACGATGAGAAATTTTATAAGATACAAATTGTCTTTATTATTCCGCAGTAGCTCAGTGGTAGAGCTATCGGCTGTTAACCGATCGGTCGTAGGTTCGAGTCCTACCTGCGGAGCCATACAGAGAAGTACCCAAGTGGCTCAAGGGGCTCCCCTGCTAAGGGAGTAGATCGCTAACGCGGTGCGAGGGTTCGAATCCCTTCTTCTCTGCCATATATACTGGCCCGTTGGTCAAGTGGTTAAGACACCGCCCTTTCACGGCGGTAACACGGGTTCGAATCCCGTACGGGTCACCACTTCGGAGGATTAGCTCAGCTGGGAGAGCACCTGCCTTACAAGCAGGGGGTCGGCGGTTCGATCCCGTCATCCTCCACCATATAAATTATATAAGTAGTATTATCGCGGGGTGGAGCAGCACGGTAGCTCGTCGGGCTCATAACCCGAAGGTCGCAGGTTCAAATCCTGTCCCCGCAACCAAATGGTCCCGTGGTGTAGTGGTTAACATGCCTGCCTGTCACGCAGGAGATCGCCGGTTCGACCCCGGTCGGGACCGCCATTTTAACTTCTGCTATTTGGCAGTTGTTTTTTATTGGACATTATGTTACAATAACTTTTGTCTTTGAAAAGAAGATAAACATTTCGATGGGCTATAGCCAAGCGGTAAGGCAACGGACTTTGACTCCGTCATGCGCTGGTTCGAATCCAGCTAGCCCAGCCATTTACGAGCCATTAGCTCAGTTGGTAGAGCATCTGACTTTTAATCAGAGGGTCGAAGGTTCGAATCCTTCATGGCTCACTTTTGTTTTTTCCGCGCGGTCGTGGCGGAACGGCAGACGCGCTAGGTTGAGGGCCTAGTGGGGGAAACCCCGTGGAGGTTCAAGTCCTCTCGGCCGCATCAAAAATCTTTTTTAAAAAGTACTTGCATTTGAAAATGTAGTATGATAAGATAATTGAGTCGCCAAAATACAACGACGAAAAAACATCATGAATAAGCGCCCGTAGCTCAATTGGATAGAGCGTTTGACTACGGATCAAGAGGTTAGGGGTTCGACTCCTCTCGGGCGCGCCATAACGGGAAGTGGCTCAGCTTGGTAGAGCACCTGGTTTGGGACCAGGGGGTCGCAGGTTCAAATCCTGTCTTCCCGACCACGCGGGTGTAGTTTAGTGGTAAAACAAGAGCCTTCCAAGCTCTGGTCGAGAGTTCGATTCTCTTCACCCGCTTTTAGTTCTTTGAAAACTGAAC
>NZ_BPLI01000032.1:0-305 GCF_019656175.1 Bacillus sp. BML-BC051 | reverse complement strand
TATAAGTTTCCGTGTTTCGTTTTCGTTTAGTTTTGAGAGTTCAATTAAGTATTGACTCTTAAATGAGGATATGATATAAATAAATCCTGCAATTTGTATGGGCCTATAGCTCAGCTGGTTAGAGCGCACGCCTGATAAGCGTGAGGTCGATGGTTCGAGTCCATTTAGGCCCACCATACAACTTTTGGGGCCTTAGCTCAGCTGGGAGAGCGCCTGCCTTGCACGCAGGAGGTCAGCGGTTCGATCCCGCTAGGCTCCACCAAAAAGCTATTTTAAATAGCAAATGGTATGTTCTTTGAAAACTA
>NZ_BPLI01000031.1:0-7560 GCF_019656175.1 Bacillus sp. BML-BC051 | reverse complement strand
GCAATGTTATCTAGTTTTGAGAGAACATAAAAAACTTGTTGACTTTTAAATTTAATAAGTTATAATAATGATTGTCTCAAAAGAATAATGTCTGGTAATGATGGCAGAGAGGTCACACCCGTTCCCATACCGAACACGGAAGTTAAGCTCTCTAGCGCCGATGGTAGTTGGGACCTTGTCCCTGTGAGAGTAGGACGTTGCCAGGCAATATTATTCCGCAGTAGCTCAGCGGTAGAGCTATCGGCTGTTAACCGATCGGTCGTAGGTTCGATTCCTACCTGCGGAGCCATTGGAGAGCTGTCCGAGCTGGCCGAAGGAGCACGATTGGAAATCGTGTATACGTCACAAGCGTATCAAGGGTTCGAATCCCTTGCTCTCCGCCATAGGATTTATAATATTTGGCCCGTTGGTCAAGTGGTTAAGACACCGCCCTTTCACGGCGGTAACACGGGTTCGAATCCCGTACGGGTCACCACTTTGGAGGATTAGCTCAGCTGGGAGAGCACCTGCCTTACAAGCAGGGGGTCGGCGGTTCGATCCCGTCATCCTCCACCATATAAATTATATGAATAGTATTATCGCGGGGTGGAGCAGCACGGTAGCTCGTCGGGCTCATAACCCGAAGGTCGCAGGTTCAAATCCTGTCCCCGCAACCAAATGGTCCCGTGGTGTAGTGGTTAACATGCCTGCCTGTCACGCAGGAGATCGCCGGTTCGACCCCGGTCGGGACCGCCATTTTAATAAGGCTCGGTAGCTCAGTCGGTAGAGCAGAGGACTGAAAATCCTCGTGTCGGCGGTTCGATTCCGTCCCGAGCCACCATTTATCTTAATAAAATATGCCGGCTTAGCTCAATTGGTAGAGCAACTGACTTGTAATCAGTAGGTTGGGGGTTCAAGTCCTCTAGCCGGCACCATGTAAGTTTCGGAGGGGTAGCGAAGTGGCTAAACGCGGCGGACTGTAAATCCGCTCCTTCGGGTTCGGCAGTTCGAATCTGCCCCCCTCCACCATATTTACATAGGGGCATAGTTTAAAGGTAGAACTGAGGTCTCCAAAACCTCCAGTGTGGGTTCGATTCCTACTGCCCCTGCCAAATATATTTACACAACATGGCGGTTGTGGCGAAGTGGTTAACGCACCGGATTGTGGCTCCGGCATTCGTGGGTTCGATTCCCATCAGTCGCCCCATTTTTATTTTAAAAATTACAAATAATCTAATGGATACTTACATATAATTAAGTAAGAATTCGGTGGGCTATAGCCAAGCGGTAAGGCAACGGACTTTGACTCCGTCATGCGCTGGTTCGAATCCAGCTAGCCCAGCCATTTTTGCGGAAGTAGTTCAGTGGTAGAATACAACCTTGCCAAGGTTGGGGTCGCGGGTTCGAATCCCGTCTTCCGCTCCAATATAATTTAATATGGCGGCATAGCCAAGTGGTAAGGCAGAGGTCTGCAAAACCTTTATCACCGGTTCAAATCCGGTTGCCGCCTTTTCTTTTGTGCCGATGTGGCGGAATTGGCAGACGCGCACGACTCAAAATCGTGTTCCTTCGGGAGTGTCGGTTCGACCCCGACCATCGGTATCATGAACGGCGTAAAAAAACTCTATACTAACTGTATAGAGTTTTTTTGTTTTCTTCGCGTGACAAAATAGGCACAAAAAGTGTTCGGAAACATTAAAAGGATAAAAACAAACATTCATTTTTATCCTTTTAATTCCGGTATTCTATACAATATTCTCTTTGAGTACTCTACTCTAGAGAGAATTTCTCCAGCCCGGTGACATGAAATTAAATCCGACACCACCAGTAGATATTAGCACATTATCAGCTGTTAATTTTGTAATTTCTAAAAACTTCTTTTCAAACTCTTCTCTGTTGTACTTATACATAGTTGAGTGGCACGCCCACATGTACGTTGAAGTACTTAACCAGTCTCCTAATTCCTTTAATTCAGGAAACGACTCAAATTGAATGGGTTCATCTAATTTCATGAATCTTACTTGATAGATAGTTGGGTTTAACTTCTCACCAATTCCTTTAAGGCCATGTGCTTTTTTCTCATTTGAATGTGTCATACTTCTCCCCCCATTTTCCCTTCAAATTTTTCCCTATTTTTATTATACAACGATAGAAAGTGATCATAGGAATATTATGGAAATTGATATCGTCTTTTTTGTTAAATTATACTATGTGCTTCTAAAATTCGTAATAAACGTAGGAATTCATGTATAATATAACTTGTCGAAAGAACAAAATGATAGTGATTTATATTATGTCTGTAATATGAATCAAAAATGAACTTTTTATATTTCTTTTAAAAATGTGTTGAATACACATTATATTTCATATTAATATTTTTATGTAGATTTAAAACGGGAAAGAGAGTGGAAAGTATGGGTCGTAAATGGAATAATATTAAAGATAAAAAAGCATCAAAAGATGCAAATACAAGCCGTATATACGCGAAATTTGGACGTGAAATTTATGTGGCAGCAAAACAAGGTGAGCCAGATCCAGAATCAAACCAAGCGCTTAGAGTCGTATTAGAACGTGCGAAAACATACAATGTACCAAGAACAATTATTGATCGTGCAGTTGAAAAAGCAAAAGGCGGTTCAGAAGAAAATTATGACGAGCTTCGTTATGAAGGATTCGGACCAAATGGATCTATGGTAATTGTAGATACACTTACAAATAACGTAAACCGTACTGCAGCAGATGTACGAGCTGCATTTAGCAAAAACAGTGGTAACATGGGTGTAAACGGTTCTGTAGCTTACATGTTTGATGCGACAGCTGTTATCGGTCTTGAAGGTAAAACATCAGATGAAGTTCTTGAAATTTTAATGGAAGCAGATGTAGATGCACGTGACATTCTTGAAGAAGAAGATGCTGTTATCGTGTATGCTGAACCGGATCAATTCCATTCTGTACAATCTGCACTTAAAGATGCTGGTGTTGAAGAATTCACAGTTGCAGAATTAACAATGCTTGCACAAAGTGATGTAGAACTTCCTGAAGATGCTCAAGTACAATTTGAAAAAATGGTTGATGCATTAGAAGACCTAGAAGATGTGCAACAAGTTTACCACAACGTAGACTTAGGAGAATAATACGATAGAAGCCCCTGTTCGTTTAACGGATAGGGGGCTTTTTTTGTGAAGTTAATTAAGATGATGAATGAGTAAAGGGATTTTGTTGTAGACAGGGAATATGCTTATAGGGATATGTGAAATATTCATTATTGCTAGGAGGCTTAATATGGAACATAAAACACCAAAGCATATCGTTGCTGTAGCAGGCTATTTAACAAATGAAACAGGTGAAGTGTTATTGGCTAAAGTACATTGGCGAGCGGATACGTGGGAGTTGCCAGGAGGACAGGTGGAAGAAGGCGAAGCGCTCGATCAAGCAGTTTGTAGGGAAGTGTTTGAGGAGACGGGTTTAACTGTGAAGCCGCTTGGAGTTACAGGTGTTTACTATAATGCTTCTATGCATATTTTATCTGTTGTTTTTAAAGTCGCATATGTGAGCGGTGAAATACAAATTCAGCCTGAAGAAATACAAGAGGCTAAATTTGTTGCTTTAAATGAAGAGAACATAGATGAGTACGTAACGCGTCCTCATATGAAATCCAGAACGCTTGATGCGATGAGAGCGACACATTTTATTCCGTACGAAACGTGGGGAGTGCAGCCTTATAATTTAATAGGTAGATTGTAAAGAAAAGGGTAGCTGGTTTGAGATACAATCAAATCACTACTCTTTTTTGTATACTGTTTAAGAAAAAGGTCAAAATAATAATAGTGCTAGTATTGATTTAAAGAACGTTTGTTCTGTATAATGTATGATATATTGTATACATTTAGATTACTAGATACTTACAAATATATATATTTGTAGATGATATAATGAAAATAGGATATTTTAATAGAGAAGTATAGGCTTAAGGTATACTCTGTTATTGGTTTAGCATAATATATATTCAATATTTCAGATGAATAGTAGATAAAAAAAGACTGTGATACAATACTTTTTTACCCCGCTATTTGCCGGACAGCCCGATTGGTGGGGGCTGATTAAGGTTTCACTTTATACCTTACAATGATGTAAGGTACGTGTAAGAGAAATCGATGGGATGTTTTTTTGCAACAAGGTATTCTTAAAGTAAGAGTTATATGCTGTGTGGAAAAGAGGTGTTCAAGATGAAAGAACGAGTATTATCTAGGGTGAACTATCATCAAAAAGTTGCATTAAATCCAATGACTAAATTCTTTTATAAAGCCATTATTTTATTATTATTGTTAAGTTGTACGTTATTATTCGTTGGAAATGTAATGATCGAGCAAAGTGATATTAGTAAATTACATGTACCGGCTAAGTTAGAGGTGCCAGAATCATTAACACATGCATTTATTGCGACAGAAGATAAAAGGTTTTATCATCATAATGGTTTAGATTATATAGCGATTGTCAGAGCGTCTGTTGAGAATATAAAGGCTGGTGGTGTTGTGCAAGGCGGAAGCACAATTACACAGCAGTTATCCAAAAATGCTTTTTTAACAAATGAACGTACATTTTCTCGTAAGTGGAAAGAGATTTTTTATACGAAAAAAATTGAACGCACATTTACGAAGGATGAAATTTTAAAATTGTATGTAAGTAATATTTATTACGGAGAAGGAGCATGGGGAATTGAAAAAGCGGCAAACCTTTACTTTGGTAAAAAAGTAAGCCAATTAACGCTGGCTGAAAGTGCAATGATGGCTGCTGTAGTAAAGGCACCTGCTTATTACTCACCTGCACAAAATTATGATAAGGCCGTAGAGAGACGAAATGTCGTTTTGAGATTGATGGAGAAAGAAGGCTATATCAATCATGATGAGTATGTGCAAGCAGTTAGTGAGAAGTTAGTAATTCGTCATGATATCAAAACAGAGCAGTCGATGTTAAATAACGCGCGTGAAAAAGCAGTAAGCTAAAGGAAGTTCCTACATAGGAGCTTCTTTTTTTTGAATAAATTGTGACAAATTGTGACACAATATCGTCACAATTATTGTATTTTTGTAATTTATGTGAGCGTGTTCATTGCGTGACGTATATAAGTGTTGATATTATGTGTATTGTGTACAATGCTGTATACAGAATATGAATTTAAAGAGGAATGTATATGAAATCAAATAAACTCATGGCTCTTGGTATAGTTTTTTCTATCGCAGTATTGATTGTAATCGGAACGATTGCTTATAGCATCATAAATGACAAAAAAGATAAAGGGAATGAGATGTTTGCTTATTCCACACAACAATCTTTAGGGAAAGATGATGCACCAGTTAAGGTAGTTGAATTTGGAGACTTCAAATGTCCTGCGTGTCGTACTTGGGATGTAACAGTATTACCACGATTAAAAGAAGAGTATATCGATAAAGGTAAAGTGCAGTTATATTTTATTAACTTCCCGTTTATCGGAAAAGACTCTGATTTAGGCGCAGCAGCTGGTGAAGCAATTTATAAACAAGATAAAGATTCATTCTGGACTTTCTATGATGAGATTTATCAAAGTCAAAAGAAAGACACGGAAGAGTGGATTACAGAAGAATTACTTCTTAACATTGTGAAAGAGAAGCTTCCGAAAGTTAATGTAGAACAATTTAAGAAGGATTTACACAGTAAAGAAATAAAAGAAAAAGTACGTAAAGATTCAGATCGTGCTCAAAAATTAAAAGTTCAAGGTGCTCCTTCAGTATACATAAACGGAAATCTTGCAAACCCTGATTTCGATAGTATGAAGAAGGCGATTGATAAAGAATTGAAAAAGTGATGAGCTACTCATCACTTTTTCGACTTTTTTCGATAAAATTCTTGCTTCCGTTTTTTTAACATGCTATACTACTTTACATAAGTTATTCTAATATCTTATATTTATTTCATATTTGCGGGTGTAGTTTAGTGGTAAAACAAGAGCCTTCCAAGCTCTGGTCGAGAGTTCGATTCTCTTCACCCGCTCCAAATTTTATTAAATGTTTTTCTATAAATTGTGATCAACGCAGTGTTTCGTTTCTAAGATAAACGAGGCATTGCGTTTTTTAATGTTTGAAAAACATAATTGTATGCGAAAATAGAAGTAAAGAATAGTATTCCAAAAGTGAATTGCTAACTAATATAGACGTTACATAAAGGGTGAATTCATCTGAGGAGAAAGAAACAGTAAACAAAAATGTGCGTATATAGTAAAAAGTAATTATGAAACAATATAAACCAAAAGAATTTTCAGAAATGCTTAATGTCTCTGTTAAGACATTGCAAAGGTGGGACAATCAAGGTGTTTTACCTGCTTACCGAAACCCAAAAGGAAGAAGATACTATACAGAAGAACAGTATAAGGAATATATGGGTATTCAAGAAGAACTTGTTCAGGATTTAATATCTATCATTCATGTATTTAGCTGTAGAATATATGGGTTGAGAAAATACAAAAAGAAAATGTCGGAGGATGGAGACTTATGAAAAGAGCATATTTAATAGAAATCAAACCGACAACTGAACAAGTTAGTAAAATCCGTCAAACTATTGGGGTGTGTCGATATGTATATAACCTGTATATCTCTAAAAATAAAGAGGCATATGAGTCGGAGGGGAAATTTCTTAGTGGCTATGACTTTTCCAAATGGCTAAACAACATTCATACAAAAGAGTGTGACCAGTGGATTAAAGAAGTGTCGAGCAAAGCGGTAAAACAAGCGATTATGAATGGAGATAAAGCTTTTAAGCGATTTTTTAAAGGTTTATCTAAATTTCCACGATATAAAAAAAAGAAGAAGCAAGATGTGAAGTGCTACTTTCCGAAAAACAACAAAACAGATTGGACAGTAGAAAGGCATAGAGTAAAAATCCCCACAATTGGTTGGGTAAGGTTAAAAGAATATGGGTATATCCCTAAAAATGCAACTGTAAAAAGTGGCACAGTATATCAAAGAGCAGGAAGATATTTTGTATCTGTACTTTGCGAATTGGAAGAAATGGCAACAAAGTTAGCACTCAATAAAATAGGTCTAGGGATTGATTTAGGAGTGAAGGATTTTGCTACACGTAGCGATGGGATCGTTCATGAAAACATCAACAAAACAATGAAAGTAAAAAAGATAGAAAAACGGTTAAAACGTGAACAACGCTCTTTAGCACGTAAATTTGAAAATCTAAAAAAGAGAGGTGAAAAATCTGTTACTAATAAAAGAGTGAATATAGATAAAAATGTTCTTAGAGTGCAAAAGTTGCATGCTCGATTAGCGAATATTCGAATAGAGTATGTAAAGTCTATTGTAACGAATGTGGTGAAAACCAAGCCAACGTTTATTACAGTGGAAGATTTGAATGTGAAAGGTATGATGAAGAATAAACATTTATCTAAAACAATTGCCAAGCAGTCTTTTTTTGCTTTTAAAACGTGGCTTTTGACGAAATGTGAGGAATATGGAATTGAATTACGTCAAGTAGACCGGTTTTATCCATCGTCAAAGTTATGCTCATGTTGCAGTCAAAGGAAAGCGGATTTAAAGCTAT